>JAISKM010000112.1 GCA_031261285.1 Candidatus Symbiothrix sp.
GTGACCAGTTAGCAGTTACCAGCACTGCTGCCAAAAGCATTGTCTTTGCGGACTTGATAGACATCCTGTCGAGCGTAGTTGAGATACGCAATCCTCTGAATAAATTTCTTGTTTTCATTTGTTTCATTTTTTTTATTTTTAAAAATTTGTAATTCTTTAAAATTTGTAATAAGTTGTAATGTTGGAGTTCAACCCCTACGGGGTTGAGGGAGAGAGAGGGGGCATTTGTACCCCCCGCATTCCGCTTCGCTGCATACGGGGTTATCAACCTGTCACCCCTCACGGGGTGAGGCTTCCTTTCACCGCATCCACACTCTGTCACGCGCCATGTCGCCTGGTTGACCAACGGTAACTGCATCGCATCACCTTGTAGCTTGCCCTGCGTGTGGTGATGGAAGGAAACATCTAATGCTTGAAAGACCGGAAGGTCTTTAATTTCGATAACCCCTTGCAAGCGTAGCGCAGCTCGGGGGCAGCACGACGTCTACCATCACACGACCCCGCAGGGGTCGAACGGATTAGACTTCGACCTCAACCAGGAGTTTCCATGACAGGGCTGTTGAATCCCAATAGTAAACGCCGGTGGGAATCGCGGCGGTCGATTCCGAATCGACGGCTGCTGTTTTGTTATACACAAGCAAGCCACCGAGCAGGGTGGGATTGACCGGTGGATCCGGCTCTGGATCAGGGGTTGTAATGGATTCGGGAAGAGCGGTGAAGCTCGTGATTTCTACTTGAGGCAGGAGGATGCCTCCTTTTGTGCCATCCAACCGGAGGTTGATGCCGGTGTTGGTGGCTGGCGCTTCACCATCGCCAATGGCGACTTGGGCAGAGGCCATGTTAGGACAAAACAGACTTTGTCCGACAGTCACCAGTATGCCGGCAACTATCAATAAATACATACGTTTCATTTTTTTTGTTTTTTTTATTAATTAATAATCTTCTATTTCATATTCTATCATTTTTAACTGTTTATAAAAGATACCCGGCACAAAGTTTTGAAGATCGAACGAAACGAAACGAAATTGTAAACAAACGCTCTTCGCTACTTTGTGCGGGATCTTATTTTTTATTTTTTTTCACATTTAGACATAAAAAAAGCGCGGACAAAATTCAATTTATCGGTTTTTCGAGGCCTTCGACTGCCTAAACATCCAAATAAATGAATAAAGCCCACGCCAATCGGCGTGAACGTCATCACTACTTATTCTTGGATGTTTTTTTGAAAGTGTCGAAGTTCCGAAAAAAACCAGAATAAAAGCTAAAACGCTTTTCCAAAATGTCTTTAAACTGTGTGTATCACATTTGTTTCTATATCATACGCCAGTATTTTTCTTTTTTTATTATTAATACCAACCGCAAAGGTAGATGTTATTTTTGGAATAAACAAATTTTTGAGGAAAATTATTTTTTTTAAACAAGAATAACTCCTTTCAATTGATTGTTAATTAATGAAATTGACGGAAACGCCCATTTTGATGACGGAGGGATTGACCGGATAATGCGGCAACGAGAAATAGCCGGGCGGATTAGTGAGCAACTGCGTCCCAATATTGTACCATTCCACGAAAAAGCGCGCCTGTTTGAGGTGGCAGTTGATAAAACCGTTGATTAAGGGGTAGTTGCCGACCTTGACTTTATTGCCCTCCTCGTCTGCTTTTTGTAATCTAAATTGTTGAGTGGCAGGCTCATACGATGGTGAATTGTAGGCTGTCCAATAGTGTGCGTTGGCGCCGAACTGCACGGTTAAGACTTTTGCAATCTTAAACTGCACATATAAGCTGGAATAAGCCGCAAATTCGGGCAACGGCAGGATTTCTTCTGCGTCTTTGTTGACTTTTTGATAGACGAGTTGATTGTCCCAATGCAGTCCGCCCAGCGTGAAATTTTGATCTAAACGTGCCGTCAATACTTGAATATTGTCGCCGTGCTGTTTTGGATAGCCCATTTCGTCGAAATAAATGTAATTTTTCACGTTGTCAACTTCGATTCCCAACTTGGTATCGGTGTGTGGAATCGTCAATCGACCGCCAATGCGTTGGTGTTTGATAGAGTTAAAATCTTCGTCCCACCAAAAATAGTTGCTGTGATAACGACCTTCAAAAAAGGTGGCTGCTCTATTTACGAGTGATGCGTAGCCGGTAATGGATGCTGTGTCGCCCAAAACAGGGATGCGCGTTTCAATTTCTCCGCCCAATTCCCAATCACCGAAACTGTCTCCTCCGATAGCAATCTGTCCTTCTGCATTGTAGCGCAAAACAGTTCCTTTATTTTTAGCGAGTTTGCCGCCGAGAAAAAACGATTGTTCCGGCGATTCGATTCCGAGCGAAGTCGTGTCCATCAGGTTGTAGCTGGCGGCTTCGTGGGTGACAAATGCCGTTAAATCCCATTTTGCCCAGTCGGCAAAGCCCTCACGGAGTGCCAACCCCACAGTATTGTGCATCAACCAATACGACACAGAGTCATTGACACTACCCAACGCCCCGGTGTACTTATTCTGATGATCGGCGTAATAGTCTGCCAACAAAGTTGGATTGTCGGTGTAAAATTTCCGGTTTTTAGTTTGATAATCAAACGTATAAAAAGCGGTGGCTACGGGCACAAATCGCTTGGACGCAAGCTGTTGCGCCTCTACATTTTTGCCGATATTATAACGGTAATTGACAAACGCCCGTTTGCCTTTTTGGTTGTTCCAGGTATCGCTCAGGTTGACGGGAATTTCTTGACTGCCGTGCAACGTGCGGTCCATGTTGTCGGGATGCGAAATCCAATCGTCGTTTTCAATGCCGCCGTTTTCGGCGTTGGTGATGTCGGAGGGATTGTAAAACACGTGCAATTGGTGCTTATCCGAAATATAGTTGCCGAAAATCACCCAATCCAAGCGTTTGGCAGCTTGCGAGGCATAAAAACCACGTGCATAGAGGTAGTCAACATCCATCCCAACATTCAACTGTTTGCCTAAGTTCGTTGCGAGGAAGCCTTGAAACCGTTCTTCTTCCACCAATCGTCCACCGGCTGTTTGATAAGAGACGATAGAAGTTGGAATTTTTGTATTGATGAATTGAAACGCGCCGGGCGTTTTTTCGTACACGTAAAAAGGATCAGAGAAAATAAAATCTGCGCGGTGCGTGTTGTGTGGCCGTTCTGAAAAGATGCGCGACTCCACCGGCGAACCGAGATTGCCCAGATAGCTCATCGCGGTGCCAAAGCCCTCTACATTCGTGCGATTAAAATAATCCGTCAATAACGTGTCCGGCACCGCAGGGGTCATGGCACCCGTAAATTCCGAAATCGTCCAATGCCGAATCGCCGGTCCCAAATCTACAGAATCTTCCGGCGTTTCTGTTATCGCAGACACTTCCGGCGCATTCGGCACGTCACCGGTCACTGACGCGTCCGTCAAAACTGCCGGCACCTCTTCCGGTATTTCCGCAACTGTCTGTCCGTACACCACAAATGGGCACAGCAAACAGAATACAAGACAATATACCGGAATATTTTTTTTCACAAATTCGTAATTTTTAATTTTTAATTCGTAATTTCTTGTATCAGTTCCATCCCGCGCAAAATGGCTTTTTCATTCATGGGTAGGTATTTGTGGTGCCGTTCGGGAATGGATTTTTTTAAGCCGGCAAGAACATTTTCTAATTTGACCATCGGAACAACTTTAAGTACTCCTCCTAACACCATCATATTAAACACTTTACCCAGTCCTTCGCCGTTGGCAGTGTTGAAGGCATTCATTTCAAAAATACGGATGTCCTTTCTGGACGGCTTTCGGGTGATTGCACTGCTGTCGTAAAGCAGAATACCGTCTTTTTTGACCGTTTTCTCAAACTTGTCCAACGAGGGCTGATTGAGCACAACGGCGATGTCGTATTCGTTCAAAACAGGCGATGAGATGCGTTCATCACTCAAAATAACAGTCACGTTGGCGGTTCCGCCACGCTGTTCAGGACCGTAAGACGGATACCAGGCGACTTCTTTGCCTTCGGTCAAACCGGAATAGGCCAATATTTTGCCCATTGAGAGGACGCCTTGTCCGCCAAATCCTGCTATAATTAGTTCGTGTTGCATGTTTAAATTAGTTTTTAGTTATTAGAGTGTAGAGTGTAGTCAAAAACACAACCCCCCCAATAACTATACTCTATACTCTAATAACTACACTCTATACTCTACACTCTATACTCTAATAACTACACTCTATCTTTTAAGACTCCTAAGGGGTAGGCCGGGAAAAGATTTTCGACCATCCAGTTATTGGCTTGGCCGGCTGACATTTTCCAGCCTGCCGAGCAGGTGGCTACAAATTCGATAATTGAGGTACCTTTGCCTGCCATGGCGTTTTCAAATGCTTTGCGGAGCATTTTTTTCGCTTTTTTGATGGCTGCCACATTGTGTACCGCTTCGCGAGCCACTAAGCAGGTGCCTTCCAAAGGCACTAATAACTCGGTGATTTTTAGCGGATAACCGTTCAATGCCACGTTGCGACCGTAAGGGCACGTGGCCGTTTTCATATCTACCAGCGTTGTGGGCGACATTTGTCCGCCCGTCATGCCGTAAATCGCGTTGTTGACATACACGATCACGATATTTTCGCCGCGATTGCACGCGTGAATGGTTTCTCCCGTACCAATCGCCGCCAAATCGCCGTCGCCCTGGTAGGTGAACACCATTTTGTCGGGATTCAGTCGTTTCACGGCTGTTGCAACCGCCGGAGCACGTCCGTGAGCCGCTTCAATCCAGTCAATGTCTAAGTACTTGTAGGCAAAAACGGCGCAACCGACCGGCGCGATACCGATGGTTTTCTCAGCCAGTCCCATTTCGTCGATGACGCTTGCCACCAGGTTGTGAACCACGCCGTGACTACATCCGGGGCAATAGTGCATCGGATTATTATTGATCAAACGCGGTTTGCCGTAGACAATGTTTTCGGGTTTTATAATAGTTTCCATTTTATTTATTTTTCAATCATTGCAATTGTGTTTGTTATTGCCATTTTATTTGTTATTGCCATTATATTCATTATTGCAATTATATTTGTTATTGCCATTGTATTCGTTATTGCGGGCGACCGCAAGGGTCGCCCCTACGGGTTTACGATTTTTTTTAGTGCGTTGTATACTTCTTGGGGCGTGGGGATGATGCCTCCCATGCGTCCGAAATAGGTGACCGGAATTTGACAATCGACTGCCAGTTTCACATCTTCTACCATTTGTCCGGCATTTAATTCTACCGTCAAGATACTTTTTACCTTATTTTTGTAGCTATTTAAACGTTTGGATGGATAGGGCCACAGCGTGATGGGACGAAACAATCCGACTTTGATGCCTTCTTTTCGGGCAATTTCGACCACTTTTTGAGAGATACGGGCAGCTGCACCAAACGCCACAATCAGGTAGCCGGCATCGTCGCAATACAGTTCTTCGTAACGTACCTCGTTTGCTTCAATCGCTTTATATTTCGCCTGAAAGCGGATATTATATTGCTCCCAAACGGTAGAATCCAGTTCGAGAGAGGTGTGAATATTCGGTTGGCGGCCGGCAGGTCTACCCAAAGCAGCCCATGGACACTCTTTGCGAATTTCTGCCTCCGTGCGACGGAGTTTTTGCGGTGCTAACTCCACTTTTTCCATGAGCTGTCCAATCACGCCGTCCGCCAAAATCATCGCCGGATTGCGGTATTTGAATGCCAAATCAAAGCCCAGAGCCACGTAATCAGCCATTTCCTGCACTGAAGCCGGTGCGAGCGTGATGACACGATAATCGCCATGTCCCCCACCCTTCACGGCTTGAAAATAGTCGGCTTGACTGGGTTGAATGGTTCCCAAACCCGGTCCGCCGCGCATTACATTGACAATCAACGCCGGCAATTCCGTGCCTGCAAGGTAAGAAATTCCTTCCTGTTTGAGGCTAATTCCCGGACTGGACGAGGACGTCAGCACACGTTTGCCGCAGGCTGCCCCGCCATACACCATATTAATAGCTGCCACTTCACTTTCGGCTTGCAGCACCACCATACCCGTCGTTTCCCACGGCTGCTCGTCCATGAGCGTTTCCATGATTTCCGACTGGGGCGTGATGGGATATCCGAAATAGCCATCGGCACCATAGCGAATCGCGGCGTGCGCAATCGCCTCATTTCCTTTCAATAATTTTATTTCAGCCATACTATTATTCAACAGGCAGGTAAAACCCTGCCTCACTAATTATTTTTGTTTATATACCGTAATACAAGCGTCCGGGCACACATATCCGCAACCGGCACAACCGATACAATCGCCGGGTTTTACCATTTTTGCGAAATAGTAACCCTTTGCATTGACGACTTTGCCGAGTGCCAAAACGCCTGTGGGACAAGCTACTACACATAATTCGCAGCCCTTGCACCGCGCGGTATCTATTTCTACTGTTCCTTTTGCCATATCCTTAATCGTCTAAATAATTTTCGCGGTCTAAATCATAGTCGCCCGCCTTAAATTTTCGCAATAAATTTTTCAAATAACCTTCCTCATCCTGACACATTCGAAGACCTTCTTCCAACACAGAATTGGCTTCATCGTAGCGTTTCAAATGCACAAGTGCCTCTGCCTTAGAGTGATAAAACAGTTCCGAATCGGGTGAAAATGCGATGGACTTATCTAAATACGCGATTGCCCTTTCCCATTGTCCCAATTTAGCACACATTTCGGCAGCCAATAACGGAATAAACGTTTGTCCCAAAATCTGGTTAGGTGAGAGATCGTCCGTAAATTCCTCCAAGGCTTCCAATGCTTGAATATAATTGGCGCTATCGTGATACGTTTTTGCCATGTCCAGCAAATTCAAATTGCGATCATAACCCAGCGACTCTGCAAATTGAAATGCCTCGACAGCCCGTTCATGCTCTTCCATTTTATTGTAAATATCACCTAATTGCTTCCAAAATTTGGCATCTAACGCGTTCAATTGCGTCAACTTATCTGCCATTTCAAAGGTTTTTTCTTTTTCGCCCAACGCCCAATATGACTCCATATTGAGCCAATAAAACTCCTGAATGTCCGGAAACAATTTAACCCCTTCGTTGACAATCGCGATCGACGATTGAAACAAATCCACATCCGCCAAAGCATCGCCCATCGCCAAGTAAATGGCAGTCACCTGGTCTTCACCGGTATAATATTCCTTCATTTTTGTGAACGCCACAAACGCCTCCTCCTCCATTCTGAGATGCAGGAGCGACAGTAAAAGATTATTATCCGCAATGACATTGCCCTGATGCGCATACTGCTGTGAAAGCATCAATAAATCGTTCCACAACCCCCGTTCCTCAAACACATCCATGACATCACAAAGCAATTCTTCATCGTCCGGATACACTTTCAGAGCATATTTCGCCGTTTTTCTGAGTTTATTTTCCTCACGATCGTTGGCGTAAAAAGAAAGAATATCGCTCAATTCTTCTGAATCAAACAAACGCTGCGGCTCCATATTAGCCTCCAAAGCCTCATCCCATTCATAGAAAAAATCGGGATAAGGACGCCCTAACGAAAACATATCATCGTCGTCGTCTTCCTCATCTCCGTCGTCATAACCGCCGTCGAAGTCGTCCCCGAACCTATGTTCGAAGTCATCAAAATCGTCAAAATCGTCGTCGAAATGAAGCATCTTGTCTTTCTTTATTTAAGCCCACAAAGGTAGTAATTTTTTTTATAAGAAATACAAAAATTTGTATAGTGTTTTTTGACAAAATTTGGAGGGAAAATCCTTATTTTTTATTGTCTTTCAGCGAAACGGTGCGATTGAAGACTAATTTGTCTTTGGTGCTGTCCGTGTCTACGTTGAAATAGCCAATTCGTTGAAACTGAAAGCGTTCGAGTGGCTTGGCATTTGCTAATTCTGCCTCTACCCTCGCCTCTTGTTTGATGATGAGCGAATCGGGATTCAGTAGTTCGCGAAAGTCCGCAGTGTCTTCTGCAGCCGGATTTTCTACGCTAAACAGACGATCGTACAACCGAACTTCTGCCGGCAAACTGTGCTCTACCGACACCCAGTGCAAGGTTCCTTTCACTTTGCGATTCGATTCGGGCATGCCGCTTTTCGTTTCGGGGTCGTATTCGGCATAGATTTCTTCGATGTTGCCGCCGGCATCTTTTTTTACGCCTGTACATTTAACGATGTAGGCATTTTTGAGGCGCACTTCTTGCCCCGGAGTCATGCGGAAAAATTTGCCCACAGGATTTTCCATGAAATCTTCGCGCTCTATATACAGTTCGCGCGCGAAAGCGATTTGGTGGGTGCCCATCGACTCATCTTCAGGATTGTTGACCGCTTCCATCAGTTCCGTTTTTCCTTCGGGATAGTTGGTGATAATCAATTTCACGGGGTCAATCACGGCTGACACACGTTTGGCGGTCGCATTGAGGTCTTCGCGCACGGCGTGTTCCAGCAATGCTACGTCAATCAGGGCTTCAAATTTGGTATAGCCGATTTTGTCCACAAAATTGCGAATGGCCGTTGGCGTATAGCCTCTGCGACGCAATCCGGCAAGGGTCGGCATCCGCGGATCGTCCCAGCCGCTGACCAAGCCTTCTTGCACGAGTTGCAGTAATTTTCGTTTGCTCATCATCGTGTAAGTCAGATTGAGGCGGTTAAATTCCATTTGTCGCGGGCGATAGTTGCCATCTTCCGGGCGAATATCCTTCAAGCGGTCGACAAACCAGTCGTAGAGCGGACGGTGCACCTCAAATTCCAGCGTACAAATCGAGTGCGTCACGCCCTCAAAATAGTCGCTCTGTCCGTGTGCAAAATCGTACATCGGATAGGCGTGCCACGTCTTGCCTGTGCGATGGTGCGGATGGTGGATGATGCGGTAGATAATCGGGTCACGAAAGTGCATATTGGGGTTTGCCATGTCGATTTTAGCCCGCAACACCATCGCTCCTTCGGGTATTTCGCCACTGTTCATGGCTTCAAACAGTTTCAAATTCTCTTCTACAGGGCGGCTGCGATAAGGCGAATCCGTGCCTGCTTGCGTAGGCGTCCCTTTTTGCTTGGCAATATCTTCGGCAGATTGCTCGTCGATGTAAGCTTTACCTTCTTTAATAAGCGCAACGGCAAACTCCCACAGTTTTTGGAAATAATCGGATGCAAAGTAGATGTCTTTCCAATTGAATCCCAGCCATTGAATATCTTCTTTGATGGCGTCCACGTATTCCACGTCCTCTTTACTCGGGTTGGTATCGTCGAAACGCAGATTACACACGCCGTCATATTTCTGAGCGATACCAAAATCCATGCAAATCGCTTTGGCGTGCCCGATATGGAGGTAGCCATTGGGTTCGGGCGGAAAACGCGTTTGCACACGGTTGTCGTTTTTGCCTTCTGCCAAGTCCTCTTTCACGTTTGCCTCGATGAAATTGAGGCTTTTCTCCGGGGCGGAGGCAAGCCCCTCCTCTACGATGCTATTTTCGATAGTCATATATAAATCATTTTAGTGTACAAAGGTAATAATAAAATTTGAATTACAAAAAAATGTCTGAACTGTAAAAAAAATCCCACCACGAAGCCTTAAACAAACAAAGAAATGAAACGATTAAAACTTTGCTCATTCAAGCCCCTCGCGCCGGGATTCTATGTTAGATAAAGGAAAGACCCGCTCAGGTAGTTTTTCTACCGGTCATGCGCAGCTAACGTTGCCCTATCTAATTAGTTTGAGTGCAATCATTCTTTTACAAAAGTCGCACGCAACGCAGCATTGCGTTCTGTGTATCGTTATGCGCATCCCCTTCACTAGCATATTGCCCTTGATACGAATAGTTAACATAGTTAGCGATATTAAAAATCGATATTGGTAACGACACCACACCATTATCGTCAGATTGATCATAACACAACGCGTCATAACGTACCCATCCAGCTTTCGAATAAGGTTTGCTACTAGCCTCATACCAATTCCCTTCACTCACGACAACATATGATGACGCACTCCAGTAAGGGTCCCAACCAAATTCAACCCATCCAATAGGTTTTGGTTGATCGTTCTGGCTAAAGGATAGTATAAGTTCGTCAATTAACGGCATTCGCCACCCTACTGGGCATCCAGTCGCAAAAGCCGAGTGCCAATTAATATCAGCGGATGCATCAGTCGGATACCAACACAGCTTACCTACCTGCCAACTTCCGGCTATATAGTCTTCACACGCTCCGGTGGGAGCGGGTGCAGGGCTATTGCCGGATAGTTTCCAAACCGTGCCATTGAAAGTATACACCTGACCGTCCGATTGACTGTACATCATCATCCCCGCGACGCCGGGAGCAGCAGTAGTGTCCGCGAATTGCGGCAACATCAACCCACCTTCACCTTGACTTAAATCCAACACTGCACCTTCGGTGACTGTCCCGTCGCCACCAATTGCCACTTGGGCAGTTACCGGTGAACAGTTAGCAGTGAGCAGCAAACAAGTCACTGCTAACGCATACGTCATTGCGGACTTGATCCGCAATCTCCTAAACAAAATTCTTTTTTTCATTTTATTAGTATACAATTAAAATTAATATTCGTATTCAATTTGTTTTGTCCTATTTGTTCACATACACACATAAAAAAGCGCGGACAAACTTCAATTTATCTGATTAATGAGGTCTTCGACAACCTAAATGAACAAATAAACGAATAAGTCCACGCCATTTAGCGTGAACGTTACTACATCTATTCTTGTTCATTTGTTGAAATTGTCGAAGTTTCATTAATCAAGAATAAAAGCGATAACGCTTTTCCAAAATGTCTTTACAATGTGTGTATCACATTTGTGTTTATACCATAAGTTGATGTTTTTTTATTAATAATCTATCTGCAGCGGCAAAGGTAGAAACAATTTTTGGATTTGCCAAACATTTGGCGAATTATTTTGTTGCGGTCGCATTATTAAAAAAAAAATTGCAATTCGTCATTCGTAATTCGTAATTGTTTCGTACCTTTGTGCGTTTATTATCATAACTATGTCTGAGAAAACGGATCATAATTTGTTGAACGGCATTGATTTGCCGCAAGATTTGCGGAAATTGAAGCCGGAGCAGTTGGCGCAAGTGAGCCATGAATTGCGGCAATACATCATTGAAGTGTTGTCGAAAAATCCGGGTCATTTTGGTTCCAGTTTGGGCAGTGTGGAGCTGACTGTGGCGCTGCATTATGCGTTTAACACGCCTTACGACCGCATTGTGTGGGACGTGGGGCATCAGGCTTATGGACATAAAATTCTGACCGGACGGCGCGACCAATTTCATACACTGCGTCAATTTGGCGGCATCAGCGGTTTCCCTAACCCTGCAGAAAGCGATTACGATGCGTTTGTGGCAGGACATGCGTCCAATTCTATTTCGGCTGCTCTGGGCATGGCGGTGGCGTCGCAACTGAAAGGCGAAGACCGGAAAGTGGTGGCAGTCATTGGCGACGGCTCGATGACAGGCGGATTGGCTTTTGAGGGCTTAAACAATGTGTCGTCGCAGCCAAATGATTTGCTGATTATCCTTAACGACAATAATATGGCGATTGACAAGCCGGTGGGCGGACTGAGTCAGTCGTTAGTAAATCTCACTACATCAAAGACTTACAACACGATTCGCTATAAATTATATCTCTTTTTCAAAAAACACGGTTTGATTAAGGAGTCGGGCAAAGGCTTTATTTTGCGCTTCAACAATAGTCTAAAAGCCCTTCTGACCAAGCAACACAATGCGTTTGAGGGCTTCAATGTGCGTTATTTTGGTCCGGTGGATGGACACAATGTGACGGAATTGGTCAAGATTTTACAAGATATCAAGCAGATGCGCGGTCCGAAATTGCTGCATATCCTCACGAAAAAGGGCAAAGGCTTTGAACCGGCAGAAAATGATGCGATAATTTGGCATGCACCGGGCAAATTCAATCCTGAAACAGGCGAACGCATCGTGACAAAAAAATTGGACGAACCGCAGCTCTATCAGGATGTTTTCGGACACACGCTGGTCGAATTGGCGAACGAAAATCCCAAAATCGTGGGTATTACGCCGGCGATGCCTACCGGCTGTTCGATGACCTTTTTGATGCAAGAAATGCCCGACAG
This sequence comes from Candidatus Symbiothrix sp., assembly GCA_031261285.1. GTDB lineage: Bacteria > Bacteroidota > Bacteroidia > Bacteroidales > Azobacteroidaceae > Azobacteroides. The sequence goes on from JAISKM010000112.1 coordinate 12,083, forward strand.
GGCATTTGATGTAGGTATTGCCGAAGGTCACGCAGTCACTTTCTCAGCCGGATTGGCTAAAGAAGGGCTGCTGCCGTTTTGCAATATCTACTCCTCATTTATGCAGCGGGCGTATGATAATTTGATTCACGATGCCGCGTTGCAAAAATTGGATATGGTACTTTGTTTAGATCGTGCCGGTTTGGTGGGCGAAGACGGTGCCACACACCACGGAGCGCTGGATTTGGCGTATTTGCGATGCATCCCAAATGTGACGATTGCGTCGCCGTTGAACGAAATTGACTTGCGCAATTTGATGTATACTGCCTCTCAACCCAATCAAGGCGTGTTTGCCATCCGTTATCCGCGCGGCAAAGGTGAATTGGACGATTGGCAACGACCGTTTGAAATTTTGCCTGTCGGAAAGGGACGCAAACTAAAAGACGGAAAAGACATTGCGGTTGTGAGCATTGGTCCGATTGGAAATATTGCCCGCGAAGCCATCGAAAAAGCAAAATTATCGGACGTGAATGCAGCACATTACGACATGATTTATCTGAAACCCATCGACAAGGAATTGCTGCACGAAATCGGAAAAAATTACAAACGCGTCGTCACCGTAGAAAATGGCACGATACAAGGCGGTTTGGGTACGGCAGTCATGGAATTTATGTCTGAGAATAATTATTCGCCCGAAGTGACACGCACAGGCATTCCCGACAAATTTATTCCGCACGGCACAATTCCCGAACTGTATAAACTATGTGGCATGGATGCCGATAGCATTGCGAATGTTTTAATTGATATGCTATGAGAATCATCATTGGAGGTGCCGGAGAAGTGGGCACGCACTTGGCAAAATTGTTGTCGCAAGAAAATCAGGACATTATTTTGATGGACACCAGCGAGGAGCGCTTGAATTTTCCGATTAGTGCAGAAATTATGACTGTGCAGGGCAATCCTACGTCCATTCAGGACTTGAAAACGGCAGGAATCAAAGAGGCTGACATGTTTATTGGGGTTACACCGGAAGAATCGACGAACATGACTGCGTGCATGTTGGCGCACAATTTGGGTGCCGGTCGCACGATTGCACGGGTGGAAAATGATGAATATCTGTTGCTGCAAAACATGGAATTGTTTGTGCATCTGGGCGTGGATTCGATGATTTGTCCAGAAACACTGGCCGCTAAAGAGATTATCAGTGCGCTGAAACAGCCATGGACGCGTCAATGGTGGGAAATTGCGGATGGAAAACTGATTTTGATGGGCGTGAAAGTGCGCGAAAACGCTCCTTTGGTCAATAAATTTCTGACCGAACTCAGTACAGAAAATCGCATCTACCACATTGTAGCTATCAAACGGAAGCATCAAACCATTATTCCGCGCGGTTCCGACCAGATTTTGGCGGGCGATATTGTATATTTCACCACAACCAACGACCATCTGGATACACTCAAAAAAGTGACCGGCAAAGAATCTATCAACATCAAAAAAGTGACTATCATGGGTGGTAGCCGCATTGCGCAGAAAGTGTGCGAACGCCTCCCGTCGAATATTGATGTTAAAGTGTTGGAAATCAATAAGGAAAAAAGTTTTCGTTTGTCGGAAAAAGTCGGAAAAAACGTCATGGTCATCAATGGCGACGGTCGCAATACCGACCTGTTGATTCAAGAAAACATCACCAACAGCGATGCTTTCATTGCTTTGACGGGCAATTCGGAAACGAACATCCTGGCTTGTGTCGCCGCCAAAAATTTCGGTGTGCCGAAAACCATTGCCGAAGTAGAAAATCTGGACTACATCCAAATGGCTGAAAAATTGGACATCGGTTCGGTCATCAACAAAAAATTGATTGCTTCCAGCCACATTTATCGCTTTTTGTTGCAGGCAGACGTCTCCACAGTCAAATGCCTCGACTTTGCCAACGCCGAAGTAGCAGAATTAGTAGCCCGTCAAGGCTCCAAAATCACGCAAAAGCCGGTCAAAGACATGCGCTTGCCGCAAGACATGACGCTCGGTGGCGTGATTCGCGACGGCATAGCCGAAATCGTTCACGGCGAAACCCACATCCGTCCGGGCGACCACGTACTGGTCTTCTACCTGAACACAGCGATGCGCAAAATTGAGGATTATTTCAAATAAAAAAAGAAAAAAATCACCTCAAAACGAAAATAATTCATAATTCATAATTCATAATTCAAAAAAAGGTCGTACCTTTGCGGCGCAAACTGCGGCTGTGGTGTAATTGGTAGCCACGCCAGACTTAGGATCTGGTGCTTCACGGCGTGGGGGTTCGAGTCCCTTCAGCCGCACTTTTTTTAGTTAAATCATTGAAACGCAATTAATTGGCAACTATTTGTTGCATACATAAATCACATTTGCTACGCGGCGTTCACCCTCATGGTCAAATTGTTGGTTGTCGCTGGGGTAATTCACAACTCCATTAGTATCCTCGCCACGCACATACATTGTTGATGAGCCGCCTCCATCCAAATTCATTGCATCTGCGCAATCTAACGATTTTGCCAAGACATAAAGTTCGTTCAGGCTCATTCCGGCGGCATTTGCATTTCTGCCATCAACCACAATAAGCAAGACACGTCCGTCTGTTTTGGTAGCAATACAAGTGCGGGGATGCCGGTTTTTGTTAAACGCATCCTTTGAAAATTTTACAGCCTCACCATTTTTCATTATCAAAGGTCCGGCAACTATCACATTTTTGCAATCAATAGTATGTTCCCAGTTGGCATCAATCGTGTCGCGTTCAAGAATTTGAACGCCCCGTTTGTAAATGGCAAACGCAGCATTGCTCCGTTCTGATATCTTTCTTGTTTTGTGCAAGATAGTTCCGTTGACGCGAACAAAATCAATAGCACCGCCATTTTTCATATCAAAGAATGAAGCATTAACTCCGGCAATGGCATCAACTTGTTTGCACAATTCGCTTGTTACAATAAGCGTATCGCTCACATCGTTTATCGCCAATTGTGTGGTTGAATCGGGCAGAATAGTGAGAATGCTGATGCTTTGCTTTGAATCGAAAATGTTGATTTGTGCCTGTTTAAAGACAATTTTTTCTGTTATCTGTTTGGTTGTCCAATCAGTTTGTACAATGACTTGGGAAACCTCGCTGACAGATGATTGTGCAAAAGTTTGTAATGATAGTATCAAACAAACGAGCACTAATGAAATTTTTTTGACTGTAAAATTCATAAATTCTTTTATTTCTTTACATTTTGACCCACACAAAATACCATTTTTTATTGATACACAGACTTTCAGACAAAGGTAGGTGTCTTTTTCTGGTCTGCCAAATATTTTATGTTATTTTTTGAATGCGCTTGGGTATCTCGAAATTTTTATCTAACTTTGCGAAGTAAAATAGAAACAATGAAAGTAGGATTAATCCAACAATCAAATACCGCTGACAGTCAGGCAAACATCAACAAACTGATTGCTAATATCCGTGAATGTGCCTCAAAAGGCGCACAACTCGTTGTGTTACAAGAACTGCACAACGGCTTGTATTTTTGTCAGACGGAAAATACGCAGTTGTTTGATAGCGGCGAACCGATTCCCGGACCTTCCACCGGCTTGTTTGGAACATTGGCAAAAGAGTTGGACATCGTGCTGGTCTTGTCGCTGTTTGAAAAACGTGCAGCGGGCGTTTACCACAACACCGCCGTAGTCATCGAACGCGACGGTACCATCGCCGGCAAATACCGCAAAATGCACATTCCGGACGATCCTGCTTATTACGAAAAATTCTATTTCACGCCCGGCGATTTAGGTTTTCACCCTATACAGACCTCTCTCGGCAAGTTAGGCGTACTCGTTTGCTGGGATCAATGGTATCCCGAAGCCGCGCGATTGATGGCGTTGGCAGGTGCGGAACTATTGATTTACCCGACTGCGATTGGTTGGGAATCGTCCGACACAGACCTCGAAAAAGCACGCCAACAAAATGCTTGGCAACTCGTGCAGCAAGGTCACGCCGTCGCCAACGGCTTGAACGTGATTGCAGTGAATCGCGTGGGCACGGAAATCGACCCATCCGACCAAACGAACGGCATCCAATTTTGGGGCAACAGTTTCGTAGCCGGACCACAAGGCGAAATTCTCGCAAAAGCATCTTCCGACAAGGAAGAAAATCTCGTCATCGACATTGATTTGCAACGCTCGGAAGAAGTGCGCCGCTGGTGGCCTTTCCTCCGCGATCGTCGCATTGACGCCTACGGCGACCTCACCAAACGCCTGATTGACTGATGAATACGTCAATAAATGCGTGGTTGCCCACAACGAAAAAAGAAGTCGAGCAGCGAGGTTGGGACGAATTGGACGTGATCCTGTTTTCGGGCGATGCCTACGTCGACCATCCATCGTTTGGAGCGGCAGTGATTGGGCGAACCCTCGAAGCGCAAGGACTGAAAGTCGCGATTGTGCCGCAACCCAACTGGCGCGACGATCTGCGTGATTTCAAAAAACTCGGCAAACCGCGCCTCTTTTTCGGCGTCGCAGCCGGTGCGATGGACTCGATGGTCAATAAATACACCGCCAACAAACGCCTGCGCTCGGACGATGCCTACACGCCCGACGCGCGCATTGATATGCGCCCCGACTACCCCACCATCGTCTATTCAAACATTCTAAAACAAATTTACCCGGACGTTCCCGTCATCATCGGAGGCATCGAAGCATCGCTCAGACGCTTATCGCACTACGATTATTGGCAAGACAAACTGCTACCCAGCATCCTCATTCCCTCAAAAGCCGACCTGCTGGTGTACGGTGCCGGCGAAAAAGCCATCATCAAAATCGCAAAAGAATTACAAGCCGGCAAACCGGTTGCCGAATTAACAGACATTCCACAAACAGCATTTACAAAAACAACCGTAGGGGCGACCCTCGCGGTCGCCCACCCCATGATCGTCAACCCTATGACCACCCACCCCACCGAAATCAAATTATTTTCCTACGAAGCATGCCAAAAAGACAAGAAAAAACAAGCCCAAAATTTCAAATCCATCGAAGAAGAATCCAATAGCCTGCACGCAGCACGATTGATTCAACCGACCGATAATCAGGCAGTTATAGTCAATCCCCCCTACCCGCCTATGACGACCGACGAAATTGATGCTTGCTATGACCTGCCCTACACGCGATTGCCACATCCGAAGTACAAGGGAAAACGCATTCCGGCGTACGACATGATTCGCCACTCGGTAACGATTCATCGGGGCTGCTTCGGCGGTTGCGCTTTTTGCACGATTTCGGCGCATCAGGGTAAGTTTATTGCGTCGCGCTCAAAGGCATCCATTCTTAAAGAGGTGAAAGCCGTCACGCAAATGCCTGATTTTAAAGGCTATCTGAGTGATTTGGGCGGTCCGTCGGCCAATATGTACCAAATGCACGGCAAAGATTTAACTATCTGTGCCAAATGTAAAAAGCCGTCGTGCATGTTTCCGAAAATTTGCAACAACCTGAATGCCGACCATCGTCCGCTTTTGGAACTCTATCAAGCAGTAGATAAGGTGTCCGGAGTCAAAAAATCATTTATCGGGAGCGGCGTGCGCTACGATTTGCTCGTGAATCCATACGAAAACGGCGAACTGAACAAATCGGCTCGCGATTACACCCGCGAATTGATTGCCAAACACGTATCCGGTCGCTTGAAAGTGGCGCCGGAACATACTGAAACAGAAGTACTTAATTGCACTCGCAAGCCGGCATTTGAGCAGTTTTATCAATTCAAAAAAATCTTTGACAAAATAAATAAGGAGGAAAATCTCAATCAGCAGTTGATACCCTATTTCATCAGTTCACTTCCGGCATCGACCGAAAAAGACATGGCTAAACTGGCAGAAATCACGAAAAAACTGAATTTTCATCTCGAACAGGTGCAAGATTTTACGCCCACACCCATGACGCTGTCCACCGAAATTTTTTACACGGGCTTTCATCCCTACACTTTAAAACCGGTTTTTACTGCGCACACTAAGGAAGAAAAACTCAAGCAGCGACAGTATTTTTTCTGGTACAAATAATAAGATTCCCTCTCATCTCATATTTTATAATTATAGTCTATCAAAAAATTGCAAAAAGCCATAATTCAGAAAAAAACAAAAAATATTTCAAAAAAACGCTTGTCAATTCAATTTTTTTTTGTAACTTTGACGCGATATTTTTATTATTTACAATCTTAACTCAATTTACTTATGTCAGTAAACAAAGTTATTTTAATTGGTCGCGCAGGCAAAGACCCTGAAATGCGGCATTTTGAAGAGGGTGGAGTGTTAGCAAATTTCTCTTTGGCAACCACCGAGAGAGGTTACACCTTAGCTAATGGAACGCAAATTCCAGAAAGTACGGAATGGCACAACATCACGTTGCGTGGCGGATTGGCCGGATTGGCCGAAAAATTCATCCGTAAAGGTACAAAACTTTACATTGAAGGTCGAATGCGGACGCGTTCGTACACCGACAAGCAAAACATCGTGCGCTATGTCACCGAAATTGTTGGCGAGAATTTTGAATTGCTCGACAACAAGCCGGAAGGAGGCGTCAAACCGCTGGAACAAAAGCCACCGGTAGACATCCCTGCTCCCGAAAACGGTCAAACATTGCCGCCGTTGGAACAAATGAAGGACGATTTGCCCTTCTAAACTAAGTTTTGCAGGGATGATCATTGCAAAATGTTCATCCCTGTGATTTAAAAAGAAGCTCTCGGAGAGAGCACAGCTATTTAAGCAGTAGCCTCAGGCTACTGTTATATAAAGATATAGTTAGTTTTTCTGCCTGCAGCGCAGGCGAACTTATAGTAATGGAAACGGTAAAACAAAAAATAGAAGTATTACGCGCTGAAATAGAAAGTCATAATCGCAATTATTATGACCTGTTTCAGCCGCGCATCAGCGACTATGAATTTGATCAAAAACTCAAAGAATTAGAAAAATTAGAAAAAGAGTATCCACAATTTGCAGACGCTAATTCACCCACTCAACGCGTAGGAAGCGATGTGAGTGAAAAATTTACGCAAATTGAACACCAATATCCCATGCTTTCGCTCACAAACACCTACTCCGAAGGCGAAATCATGGAGTTTTACAATCGCACCACCAAAGCACTGCTTGGCGAGGAGTTCGAAATCGTGTGCGAACTGAAATACGACGGTACGAGCATCTCGCTCATTTACGAAAACGGACTGTTAACACAAGCCATTACGCGTGGCGACGGTACGCGAGGCGACGATGTGACTGCCAATGTGCGCACCATCCGCAGCATCCCGCTCAAGCTCTCTGGCAACGCCAAGGAGGAACACTATCCTGCTAAATTTGAAATTCGTGGCGAAATCTTAATGCCCTGGAACGCGTTTAATCAACTCAACGAGGAACGGTTAGCTAACGATGAATCTCTGTTTGCCAACCCACGCAACGCTGCCGCCGGCACATTAAAAACATTAGACCCACAGGTGGTTGCCAGCCGCAAATTGGATTCCTACCTCTATTACCTGTTGGGCGAAAAATTGCCCGCCGGCACACATTTTGCGAATCTACAAGCCGCACGCAGTTGGGGATTCAAAATATCCGACGCGATAAAAGTATGTCACAACTTAGAAGAAGTGATTGCATTTATCAACCACTGGGACGAAGCACGCAAAAATTTGCCGGTAGCAACCGACGGCATCGTCTTGAAAGTCAATTCATTGCGTCAGCAACGCAGTCTGGGCATGACCGCTAAGAGTCCACGCTGGGCAATCGCCTACAAATTTCAAGCCGAATCGGCAGAAACACGTTTGCTCTCTGTCGAATTTAGCGTAGGACGCACCGGCATTATCACCCCTGTAGCCAATTTGGAGCCTGTTTTACTATCCGGCACCATCGTGAAACGCGCCTCGCTTTACAACGAAGACGCCATCGAAGAGTTCGATTTACACATCGGCGATTTGTGTTCGGTAGAAAAAGGAGGTGAAATCATCCCGAAAATCACGCGTGTCAACACAGAGGCTCGTATTCCCGGCAGCGAAAAAGTGCGTTTCGCCACAAACTGTCCCGCCTGCGGCACGAAATTGGAACGTCCGGAAGGCGAAGCAGCTCATTTTTGCCCTAACCATGCGGGTTGTGCACCGCAAATCAAAGGCGGCATCGAACTCTTTATCAGTCGTAAAGCCATGAATATCAATGCCGGCAGCGAGAGCATCGCCCAATTTTACGATGCCGGATTGATCAAAAACAGTGCCGACTTATACGACCTCACTGCCGACGATTTATTGAAATTAGACCGCTGGCAAAAAAAGAGTGTGGATAAATTGTTAGAGAGCATCGAACTATCGAAACAGGTTCCCTACGAGCGCGTTTTATACGCATTGGGCATTCCCGGAGTCGGCGAAACAGGTGCCAAAAAATTGGCGCGCGCCTTCCACACGATGGACGACCTGATAAATGCGTCCGTAGGGGCGATCCCTTGCGGTCGCCCTGACGAAAACAACATTCGCCCTTACGAACAATTGATGAACGTAGATGAAGTAGGCGAAGTGATTGCACAAAGTATCCACGACTATTTTTCAGACGAAAAAAATAGGGAAATCATTCGCCGGTTGCAACAACACGGTCTGAAAATGACTCTGGACGAATCTCTTTTGGCTCAGCAAACCAACATTCTGCAAGGTCAAAGCATCGTCATCAGCGGCGTGTTCACTCAACATTCGCGCGACGAATACAAGGCGATGATTGAACAAAATGGTGGCAAAAACTCGACCTCTATCTCTAAAAACACTACTTTTGTGCTGGCAGGCGAGAATATGGGACCCGAAAAATTGAAAAAAGCCGAAAAACTCGGCATCAAATTAATGAACGAAGAAGAATTTTTAAAATTATGCATAAATATCTGATTAAACGCGCTTTAAACAAACATTACAAACGCAATGTACGCGACAAACGATTTCTGAATCTGAAAGACATGCAGACGATTTTGGTGCTTTTTGACACAAAAAACACGGAAGAAATAACTGTTTTCATCAATCAACTCAAGCAATTGAAGAAAAAGGTGACAGTCTACGCCTACAAAGACAAAGATGATGAAACCGATTACTCAAGAACAAATTATCGCATCATCACTGCCAAAGAAACCGACGATTTGTTTCAGAAAAAACTCAGAGAAATTGTTCACGAGTTAGAAAACGAACAGTTCGATGCCGTCATTGACTTGACGATACAGCGTAATCTGCCTTTGGAATACCTTTTGGCGCACATCAACGCCACCATAAAGGTCGGACTTAAAAAGAACGATTTCCCTCAATACGACTTGTCAATTACCACCATTCCCGAACTGGAAAAAGACAGCCTGAAAGTGCGCGAACTCGCCAAGCAAATCATTCACTACCTTCAAACCATTCAAGAATCGGAATAATTAAACGGCAAGCATTTTTGAGTGCTTGCCGTTTATTTTTAGTTAGTTGTAAACGGAAACGTTTCGAGAAATTCGCTTCCAAAATGAATCGCTCTTCAATCCTTTGTCCTTTTATTCTTATCAGAAGGTAGCCGTTATTTTTGGATTTGCAAAATTATTTCCATCCTTTTTTGCGAAATAGCCTGCAAGATGTTTGGCGGATTGAAAAAATTGTATTATCTTTGTAGCTACATTTAATTTTTGTCACAATGAAAGAATATAAAGACCTTCCAGAAAAAGAGCCGAACATTGTTAGCGATGTTGCGGTGGCGTATAATGTGCCATACTATGTTGATGATATGAATGATGACATTCCGTTGGATGAATATGGAGAACCAATCGGACATACTTTGGATGAAGTATTTGATGCCATTGACTTGAATTGGTCAGAAACTTCCGGCATCGATTTCATGAAGCTGACCCGAATGACTCGTTCTGGCGAAGTGAATCCGGACGAAATGAGCGATGAACGACTACATAGTCCAGAATTTAAGTATGAGCCGTATCCCGGATTTAAGCCAAAACCACGCAAAAAAGTTGAATATGCTCCAGAATGGTTAGCAGCTATGAAAGAGGTCTTTGAAGATGAAGAATTATGAAACTTTTTAAAATCATTATTTCGGACAAAGCTGAAACGGACATCCAAAACATAACTAATCACATTATAGATGTGTTTGGGGCACGTTTGACCGCCAAATGCTATCAAGATGGACTGTATGCCACCATTCTACGACTTCCTGTTTTGGCCGGTATCAGAGTATTTAATCCTTACGTTCAAGCTATGTTTGGTGCAAAAGCTCGACATATCACATACAAAAAACTGTCAATTATCTATGAACTTCGTAGAAACGTTATTTATGTGAAGCGTGTCATTGCCAGTTCGTTGATACATTAATTTTTTAATAATTATTATACTAAATTGTGGCGATTAAAATTTAGCGAGCCAAATAGATAGCAAATTGCAACAAAAATTTGCGTAATTAAAATAAAATGCTTAACTTTGTCCGATTTTAATATACAAAAGGACAAAAAGATGAATAAAATTGGACTCTATCAGTCTGAATATGAGCACGATGCGTGTGGTGTAGGTCTCTTGGTTGACATTGATGGCAACCGGTCGCACGAAATAGTCGAAAAAGGATTGCAGGTGTTGGAACACATGTTACATCGTGGTGCGGAAAGTGCCGACAACAAAACCGGCGATGGTGCAGGCATCATGCTGCAAATTCCACACGAATTTATTTTGCTGCAAGGCATTCCGGTTCCCGAACGCGGAAAATACGGTATGGGCACGATTTTTCTGCCAAAAGATGAAAAACAGGCTACGAGTTGTTTAGATATATTGCAATATTCCCTTGAACAAGAGGGGTTGAAAACGCTGGCCATTCGCGACGTACCGGTCAATAACGGTATTTTGGGCGAAATCTCCTTAGCCAATGAGCCGCAAATCAAACAGATTTTTGTCGTTTCCGAAGAACGTCTTGAAACGGACGCCCTGGAACGCAAACTGTATGTTTTCCGCAAAAAATTGGAAAACAACATCCTAAAATCGGCGTTAACCGATAAAAAAGCGTTTTATATTGTCAGTTTGTCATCACAGCGCGTGGTATATAAAGGTATGCTCACTTCTACGCAGTTGCGCGACTATTTTCCCGACCTGACTAATCCCTATTTCACCAGCGGTTTGGCACTCGTCCATTCGCGTTTCAGCACGAACACGTTCCCGAGTTGGGATTTGGCACAGCCGTTCCGATTGTTGGGTCACAATGGCGAAATCAACACTATTCGCGGCAATCGCTATTGGATGGAAGCCCGCGAGAGTATTCTCAACGCACCGGAATTGGGCAATCCCGAAGAGTTGTTTCCGATTATTCAGCAAGGCATGTCCGACAGTGCGTCCTTAGATAATGTGTTAGAGTTTCTCGTGATGGCAGGCATGTCACTGCCGAAAGCCTTGTCGATTTTAGTGCCCGAAAGTTGGAATAATAAAAATCCGATTCCACCCGAACTGAAGGCGTTTTATGAATATTACAGCGTGGTGATGGAGCCTTGGGACGGTCCGGCAACACTGCTTTTTACGGATGGTCGCTATGCCGGTGGGATGCTCGACCGCAACGGATTGCGTCCGGCACGCTACCTGATCACCAACAGCAACATGCTTGTCATGGCAAGTGAGGTGGGTGTATTGCCGTTTGAAGCCGTCGAAATCAAACGAAAAGGCCGTCTGCAGCCGGGTAAAATGCTGATGATTGATACCAAAGAAGGCAAAGTGTATCGCAACGATGAATTGAAAGAAATTCTCGCCAACGAATATCCTTACAAAGACTGGTTGGAAAAAAATCGCATCTCATTGAACGAAATTTCGTCGGGACGAACCGTAAAATATTCAGTCGAAAACCTGCCCCAACAACTGCAAGCCTTTGGATATAGCAAAGAAGACATTGAAAAAATCATCGTGCCAATGGCGACGGAAGGCAAAGAACCTATCGGGTCAATGGGCAACGACACGCCGCTGGCAGTGATGTCGAACCAGCCGCAACGGCTGTTCAACTATTTCCGCCAACTGTTTGCGCAGGTCACCAACCCGCCAATCGACCCCATCCGGGAAGAATTGGTGATGTCGCTGGCAATCTACATCGGTCAGGACAGCAATTTTTTTGATGCGGACGAAAAACTATGCAAGATGGTGCGCTTGGAAACGCCTGTATTGACCAATTTGGAATTGGACATTCTGACGCATTTGGGCTACAAAGGCTATAAATCGCAAACGCTGTCAATGCTTTTTCCCACAACAAATCAGGCATCCGAATTGTCAAAAACGCTGAAAAATTTGTGCGCAGCAGCCGAAAAAGCCGTTGATGAAGGCTATCACTATATTATTTTGAGCGACCGTGGCATTGATAAAGAACACGCAGCAGTACCCTCATTATTAGCAGTGTCTGCCGTGCACCACCACTTGATTCGGAAGCGCAAACGTATGCAAATTGCCATTGTGGTGGAAACAGCCGAAGCCCGCGAAGTCAATCATTTCGCCCTGCTGTTCGGGTTTGGAGCGTCGGCGGTCAATCCTTACATGTCGTTTGCGATTTTGGACGAAAAAGTGAAGACGCGCGACATTCAGTTGGATTATCATACGGCCGAAAAAAACTATATCAAAGCCATCAATAAGGGATTGCTCAAGGTGCTTTCCAAGATGGGTATTTCCACGTTGCGGTCGTATCGCGGGGCACAGATTTTTGAAACGGTCGGCATCAGTCAAAAACTTTTAGATGCTTATTTCGATGGTATGAAAGCACGCATCGAAGGCATCGACTTGAGCGACATTACGCGTGATGCTTTATTGAGCCATGCCGCGGCGTTCAAAGAAAACCTGGTCGATTTGAATCTTCCGGCTGTCTATCAATTAGATAATAACGGCATTTATACGTTCCGCAAGACCGGTGAGTTTCATGCTTGGAATCCGGAAACGATTTCCAGACTGCAAATTGCGACGCGCACCGGCGATTACAAAAAATTCAAGGAATACACCGGTATTGTTGATAACAAAATTCAGCCTGCTTTCATTCGGGATTTCATGACTTACAACGCGGCACCCATCGACATTGCCGAGGTGGAGCCGGTGGAAGAAATCACAAAACGCTTTGTGACGGGAGCGATGTCTTTCGGTTCGATTAGCAAGGAAGCGCACGAAGCGATGGCGATTGCACTGAACACGCTAAATGGCAGGAGTAACACCGGCGAAGGGGGTGAAGACCCCGCGCGTTTTGCGATTGGTGAAGACGGATTCAATCGTCGCTCGGCAATTAAACAGGTCGCGTCGGGTCGTTTCGGAGTGACAGCCGAATATTTGGTTAACGCCGACGAGCTGCAAATAAAAGTGGCACAAGGGGCAAAACCGGGCGAAGGCGGACAGCTTCCGGGCTTCAAAGTAGATAAGATTATTGCTAAGACCCGGCATTCAATCCCCGGAATTACTTTAATCTCTCCCCCACCTCACCACGATATTTATTCGATAGAAGACTTGGCTCAGCTGATCTTCGATTTAAAAAACATCAATCCTGAAGCGCGCATCTCTGTAAAATTAGTCGCAGAAAGTGGCGTGGGCACCATCGCTGCCGGTGTGGCAAAAGCAAAAGCCGATATGATTGTCATTGCGGGCGCGGACGGTGGCACAGGAGCCAGCCCGATGAGCTCCATTAAACATACGGGTGTGTCGTGGGAATTAGGTTTGGCGGAAACGCAACAGACGTTGGTGCTGAACAATTTGCGCGGCTATGTGCGTCTGCAAACGGACGGGCAATTGAAAACGGGCAAAGACATTATCATTGCAGCACTGTTGGGCGCGGAAGAATATGGTTTTGCGACCTCCGCCTTAATCGTTTTGGGCTGTGTGATGATGCGCAAATGTCACTTAAACACGTGTCCGGTGGGAGTTGCGACGCAAGATGAAAAATTGCGTGCACGCTTTAAAGGAAAACATGACTATTTGATTAACTACTTCACTTTCTTGGCAGAAGAAGTGCGTGAGCACTTGGCGCAAATGGGCGTTCGGAGTTTGGATGAGATTATTGGGCGGTCGGATTTGATAAAAGCCTCTCCCCCAGCCCCTCTCCTCAAGGAGAGGGGAGCAGAGCAGGCGATTGCGGGTGAGATTGCGGGTCGCAGCCCGCAACGCAATGACAATCCGAAAGTTCAAAAATTGGATTTTTCCAAGCTTACAAAATTTATTGATAATGGCAATGATATTCGTTGTACGAAGGTGCAAGACCATAAGATAGACAGCGTCTTAGACCGAAATATTATTCGGAAAACGCAGTTGGCGATTGAGCAATCGCTGCCTGTGGAAATGGATGCCACTATTGCAAACACCGACCGGGCTGTTGGAGCGATGCTTTCGGGCGAGGTTGCTAAACGCTATGGCGATAAGGGGTTGAAAGAGAATACGATAACTGTTGGCTTCAAAGGCTCTGCCGGACAAAGTTTCGGGGCTTTCTTAGCTGCGGGCATCACGTTCAACTTGGAAGGCGAAGCCAACGATTACTTGGGTAAAGGCTTGTCAGGCGGCAAAATAGTGGTTGTACCTCCTAAAACGAGTTCGTTTGCTCCCGAAGAAAATATCATTAGCGGCAACACCTTATTATATGGTGCCACGAGCGGCGAAGTCTATATCAACGGGCGCGTAGGCGAACGGTTTTGCGTGCGCAATTCCGGTGCCATTGCGGTGGTGGAAGGTGCGGGCGACCATTGTTGTGAATATATGACCGGCGGTCGCACGGTGGTCTTAGGCTCAACCGGTAAGAATTTTGCTGCCGGAATGAGCGGTGGCGTGGCATACGTCTTGGATATGAAAGGCGATTTCGATTATTTCTGTAACATGGAAATGGTCGAACTGACGCTTGTAGAAGATAAATCGGACAGTTTAGAGCTGCAACAGTTGATTGCAAAACACCACGATGCCACTCAAAGTCCGCTGGCAAGACGTATTTTGGATGATTGGGATGACTATCTCAAGCATTTCATCAAAATAACGCCAATCGAATACAAAAAAGTGTTGCAAGAAGAAAAAATAGAAGCGATAAAGAAAAAGATTGAGTTAGTTGAATCAGATTACTAAAACGGTTCGACCCCTCTGGGGTCGCATGTTTATAGGGAAAATATTGATCTATAAACATTTGACCCCTACGGGGTCAAATAATTCATAATTTTAAGAAAAATGGGAAACGCAAAAGCATTTTTAACGATAAATAGGAAAGAAGCCGGTTACAGACCGGTAGTAGACCGCATTTCTGACTTCGGCGAAGTGGAGCAGACATTAAACTCAGACGACCGTCTGTTGCAAGCCTCCCGCTGCATGGAGTGTGGCGTAGCTTTTTGTCACTGGGCGTGTCCGCTGGGCAATCTTATTCCCGAATGGCAAGATTTATTGTACCGGGGCAAATGGTCGGAAGCCTATAACACAATCATCAAGCGCAATAATTTTCCGGAATTTACCGGACGCATTTGTCCGGCTCTTTGCGAAAAAAGTTGTGTATTGAATTTGGAAAATCAACCGTTGACGGTGCGCGAAAACGAAGCCGCGATTACCGAACGCGCGTTTCAAGAAGGCTATGTGAAGCCCAATCCTCCGAAAAAGCGTTCAGGAAAGAAAGTCGCTGTCGTTGGTTCGGGTCCTGCCGGTTTGGCGGCTGCCGACCAACTGAATAAAGCGGGTCACACGGTCACAGTTTATGAAAAAGACAACTATATCGGCGGTTTGTTGCGCTTGGGGATTCCGGATTTCAAACTTAACAAGGAGATTATTGAACGCCGGTTGGATATTCTGAAAGCCGAAGGAATCACGTTTGAAACGGGTGTAGAGGTAGGGAAAAACCTCTCTACGGATAAGTTACTCGCTGATTTTGATGCTATTTGTGTTACTATCGGCGCAGGAGTGCCGCGCGATTTGCCCATCGAAGGACGTGACTTGAAAGGCGTGCACTTCGCGTTGGATTTTTTGAAACAACAAAACCGTTTGGTGAGCGGCGAAAACATCCCATCTTCGGAACTTATCTCTGCCAAAGGCAAAAAAGTATTAGTCATCGGTGGTGGCGACACCGGTTCGGATTGCGTAGGCACAAGTATTCGCCAAAAAGCCAACCAAGTGACGCAAATAGAAATCATGCCGATGCCGCCCGAAGGCACGAATCCGGCAACGCCATGGCCCCTGTATCCCAACATTCTGAAAACCTCCAGCTCGCACAAAGAAGGTTGTACGCGCCGCTGGTCATTGGCATCCAACCGTTTCATCGGCGAAAAAGGCAAAGTCACAGGCGTGGAAGTGACCGACAAGGAAAGCGGTAAAACCGAAATCATCCCGGCAGATTTAGTGCTGTTGTCGATGGGCTTCACGCAACCGGTTCACGAAGGCTTGTTAGACAGTTTAGGCGTGAAATACGACGCCAGAGGCAATGTGGAAGCCGTCAAACCCAATGAATCCTCCGTAAGCAAAATCTTCGTGGCAGGCGACGTAACCACCGGCGCAAGCCTCGTAGTGCGTGCAATGATG
Organism: Candidatus Symbiothrix sp.; assembly: GCA_031261285.1. Lineage (GTDB taxonomy): Bacteria > Bacteroidota > Bacteroidia > Bacteroidales > Azobacteroidaceae > Azobacteroides. The sequence continues at coordinate 28,554 of JAISKM010000112.1, forward strand.
TCGGGACGGGAGGCTGCTATCGCAATTGGACAGTTTTTGGGCTGATCCCACAAGTCAGTAGGTCATACCAATTTCTTGCGTATCGAATTCAAAAACGTTTTCATTGCCGCGGAATCCTTTTTGTCGATGATTTCTTGCAGTTGATGTAATTCTTTAAGAATTTGCTCTAACTGATTGTGGGTGTGTGGATTAAAAAGAATTTCCGTCAACAAATAATCGTCTTCTGAGAGCAAACCGTCGGCAATCGCTTTGTGTTTTTTAAACGTCGTACCGGGCGCATCCTGATGCTTCATCACAGAGGCAAACACCAAAGTGGATGCAAACGGAATGGACAATGAATAAGCCACTGTTTCGTCATGCTCGTCAAATGTGTATTCAAAGATGTTCAATTTCAGCGAGCTATACAAATCCCGAAAAAAGATTTTGCCCAGATGCGACGATTCTGAAATGATAATCGCATTTTCGGACGAGAGATTGCCCAGATTGGCAAAGGTGGGTCCAAACATCGGGTGCGTAGACACAAACGGACGTCCGGTTTCTTCATAAAATGCTTTCAATCCGGTCTTTACAGACGCAATGTCGGAAATGATGCAATTTTGAGGCACATAAGGTAACACCTGTTTAAACGCCGCAATCGTGTATTGCACCGTCACAGCATTAATCAAGACCTCCGGCTGAAAATCTGCGATTTCCGCAGGGTCAGACATCCGAATGCAGTTGTACGTAAACCGCAATCGCTTGGGGTCATTATCGAAAATAGCCACCTCATGGTCGCTGCTCAGCACATCAGCAAAGAACGACCCCATTTTGCCGGCTCCTAATATCTGTATTTTCATATTTTGTCATTGCGTTGCGGGCTGCGACCCGCAATCCCCTATTAATATTACTGATTCAACACATCAATCTGCTGCCGGATAGACTCCTCGTGAATGGCTTCAAACACGGTTTTTATGAAATTGGCATCCACGCCTACTTCAATAGCTTGCTGACTGCGTTTATCCAAGATTTCATCGTAGCGCGAAGTCTGCAAAACGGGCATGTTGTGCTCCTTTTTGTATTGACCGATTTCGCGCGAGATGCGCATTCGTTTGGCCAAAGTCGACAGCAGAGAATCGTCGATTTCGTCAATTTGTTGACGCAATTCGTTCAGGCTTTCCGTCGTCTGTTTGGTATCGCGCACCACCAGCGTGTTCAAGATGTAGGACAACACATCGGGTGTCACTTGCTGGTCTTTATCGCTCCACGCGGCATCAGGGTTGCAATGCGACTCGATAATCAGTCCCTCGTAGTTCAAATCCAACGCCTGTTGACTCAATGGAGCCACCAATTCGCGCTTACCGCCAATGTGACTGGGGTCGCCAAAGATCGGAATGTGGGGCAATCGGCGTTTCAACTCTATCGGAATATGCCACTGCGGCAGGTTGCGGTAAAGTTTTTTATCGTACGAACTAAATCCGCGGTGAATCACGCCAATTTTGCGAATCCCTGCATTGTAGACGCGCTCAATCGCCCCAATCCACAAATCCAAATCAGGATTGACCGGATTTTTAATCAACACAGGTCCTTGAAAGCCTGTTTCTTTCAACGCATCGGCAATTTCTTGCATGGCAAACGGATTCGCAGACGTGCGCGCGCCAATCCACAGCAAATCAAGACCCGCTGCAACAGCATCCTGCACGTGCGCACGTGTCGCCACTTCCGTGGACACATACATGCCCGTTTCGCGTTTCACACGGTTCAACCACGCCAGACCTTCTTTACCCACGCCTTCAAAGCCACCCGGCTTGGTACGCGGTTTCCAGATACCGGCGCGATAAATTTTTATACCTTTACCTGCCAATTCCTTAGCAGTAGTCATCACTTGCTCCTCCGTCTCTGCGCTGCAGGGACCGGCGATAATCAAAGGGCGTTGTTCGCTCACACCCGGCAGTAAAATCGATTCTAATTCCATACTTTTCTTTTTTAGGTAAAAGGTGAAAGGTAAAAGGTATAAGACAGTTTATTAGATTTTTTTACGATATACTATTAATTTGTATAACATTTTTGAAATCCCCTCTGCCATTTTAATTAACTCCATTCCATCCTTTTGCGATATATAATTTAATTTTATTGCGATATACAATTGTGTTCTTAATTCTGCACAAGACCCTTTGGAAATATACAAAAACTGAACAAATTCTTTATTCGTTTGCCTTTCAAATCCTTCGGCTATATTGGAAGGTATTGAAACAGCTGCTCGCTGCATTTGATCTTTTAATCCATAATCTTTACATAACTTTAATTGTTCATAAATAGAAGTTGTCAAAACCATTGATTCTTTCCATACAAATAAATCTTCAAACCCATTAACATCATTCTCAATCATAAAATTCGCTCCCCCCTTTGACCTTTAACCTTTCACCTTTCACCCTCGTCAATGCTTCCTGCAATTGTATTTCATTACAACACAATGAGATGCGAATGTAGCGTGCGCCATTGCTGCCAAAAATGGAGCCGGGCGTCACGAAAACGTGCGCATTATATAATATTTCATCGGCGAGTGCGATACTGTCTGCGTATTTGTCGGGGATTTTGCCCCACAGAAAAAGTCCGGACTGCTTGGGGTCGAACGTGCAACCCAACGCGGTCATCATTTCTTCGGCGATTTTACGACGCTCGCGATACACCTTATTCATGCCGTCGTACCACTCACGAGGGGCTTGCAGGGCTTTTGCGGCGGCGAGCATCATCGGCTTGAATTGGCCGCTGTCGATATTGCTTTTCACTTTCAGCACCCATTGCACAAACTGCGCGTTTGACGCCAGCATCGCCATACGCCAGCCGGGCATGTTTTGCGATTTGCTCAACGAATTGAGTTCGATACAAATGTCTTTTGCACCGGGTATCTCCAAGATACTCATCGGGTGATCGTTCAAAATAAAACTGTAAGGATTGTCGTGACAAATCACAATGCCGTGTTTTTTGCCAAAATCCACCAATTTTTGGAACACTTCCTTGCTGGCAGGCGCACCGGTCGGCATGTGCGGATAATTGACCCACATCAACTTGACTTTCGACAAATCTAACCGCTCCAATGCTTCAAAATCGGGCTGCCAATTGGTTGCCTCCGTCAAATCGTAAGGAATGAGTTCCGCTTCCGCCAAACGGCTGACCGAACTGTAAGTCGGATAACCCGGATTAGGAATCAGCACCGCATCGCCGGGGTTCAAAAACGCCAACGAAATATGCAAAATGCCTTCTTTGGAGCCGATCAACGGCTGGATTTCCGTATTAGGATCCAACTCCATATTGTACCATGTTTTGTACCAACCGGCAAACGCCTGACGCAATTCGGGAATCCCCACATAAGGCTGATAACCGTGCGCATCGGCACGATGAGCCACCTCACAAAGCGTATCAATCGCCTCGAGCGCCGGCGGCAAATCTGGACTGCCAACGCCTAAACTAATCACATTCAAGCCCTGGGCATTCATTTCAGCGACTTCTTTCAGTTTTTTTGAAAAATAATATTCGCTGACCGACTGTAATCTATTTGCAGGTACAATTGTTTTCATATTTAGTCATAAAAAAATCCTGTCGTTGTGACAGGATTTCAGTGATTTATTTTTTTCGTTTTATCATGCAAAATCCTGTCTTTACTTGTCAAAGTAAAAATAAAAATAAGAAGTTGCAAAATAAAACTTGTTCATCCCGTGTTCAAAATTTTTTGCAAAGGTAATGCTTTTTTCTTAAAAACAAACAATTTTTAAGTTTTTATTTGGTAATTAAAAAAAAGTTTGTACCTTTGCGAGGTCATTGCGGGTTTGATCCGCAATTCCATAATATAAATATAAAGTAAAAATAAGCGTATGAACTGAAAATAATGTGATAATACACACATTTTAAAAGACATTTTGGAAAAAGCGTTATAGCTTTTATTCTCACTCTTGAAACTTAGGAAATTTCAAACACAACGAGAATAGATAGTGATAACGTTCACGCCGATCGGGCGTGGGCTTTATTCATTTATTAGTTGTG
>JAISKM010000047.1 GCA_031261285.1 Candidatus Symbiothrix sp.
GTTTCTATACAAGAAATCATTCATCTGCACAAAAGAAATAAAATCAAAACGAACTGGAAAAAGGCGGAGGATATTTTACTGAATATTGAAGCCTTACACTTTGAACTGCTTCCTGTAAAAAAGGAACATCTTATGACTTATTCAAAATTATCAACTGTGGAATTTCATAATGACCCCAACGACCATATTATTATCTCCCAAGCCATTACAGAAAAAATTACATTAATCAGTTCCGACCGCAAATTTGAAGATTATACAAAACAGCGATTAAGTTTTCTCTTTAATAATCGAAATTAGCGTATTGTTTTTTTTGTAAATCATTCACACCCCGGTAAAAAAAATGACGTTCTGTTTTTTTCTATCCAAAAAACAGTATATTTGTACCCAAATTATGTAAACAATAAATACACAAAACAATGGAAGAAAAAGAAAAAAAACAGAAGAAGAAAAGGGCGCCTAAAGCATACCTTATTGAGAATGGTGTAAGAATGGAGTTACCGAAACATCAGTTTTCGGGCAAATTATCAGCTTATGGTCTGTGGATAAAAGAGCATCCTAATGGTGTCGGAAAAATATTGGATATGAGAGCTGTAATGAAATAAAAAACCCAAAAACCGAACTTAACTATGACACGCTACCTTTTAGACACAAATATTGTGTTGTTTGCTATCCTTACCCTGCTATGTTAATGTGAAAAAATATTGGTAATTTTAAGGTTTTTCTCAATTACTTGTTTATCTCTTAAATCCTCTGTTAATAGATATTTACAATTATATGAAAGGGCAGATGCCAGCACCAAGCAATCATAGTATGAGTATCCATATTTGCCATGTAAGGCCAGCGCCTTTTTAATGACTTCTTCGTCAACCAACGTTACCAGACACGCAGCGACAATCTCATCAATGGATTTACTAATGACTTCAATAGGTGTACCTAACTTTTTTATACACACATTACTAAATTCATTTAGCACTTGTGTGCTCGTGATGCAATCGTATTTTTCAATAGCATCATAAGCGAGCGCTTGTTTTTCTGCCTCGTCTTCAGAATATAAATACACCAGCACATTGGTATCTATAAAAGCCTTATCTTTCATTGGCCTCTTCTCGGTTAAATTTAAAACCCTTCGTTTTTAATTTCATCGCCGAAAATTTAGGATTGCTTTCCATGCAGACATCATTTCCGTTTGGCAGAAGAATGACCCGGATAGAAGACAATTGCTTGTCTAAATACCGTTTGGGTATGCGAATAATGCCGTCGTGGACTACCGTGTTAAATTCGTATGTTTGCATAATTTTTTTATTTTTTGATGTGGCGAATAAATAAAATACTTATAACATGCAAAGATATTAAAAATATTTTATACGCTTGCATAATATTTATTCTTATTGTAAAACTAATTTAATTTTATATGTTTTCATTCTCAATTTTTCATCCTTCCTTACAAAAACCCCCAATTGGGGGTATTTTCCCTTTTGGATTTTCCTTTCCTTTGCATAAAAATAAATTAAACACATTATATGAGAAGAACAGTTGCTTTTGTATCATTATTATTGATGCCTTGCTTGTCAATGACGGCGCAATCGTTGATTGCCGCCGCTGACAGTCTGTACGGTCTGTACACGATGTCCGGCGGAGCGGAACAAATACGTCTGGCTAATGAAATTAGCGAATTGGCGTACCGGCGCGAAGTTGTAAAACACGTGTGGACATTTACGGACACGGATGCGAATGAAAAAATTCGCGCACGTGTCTTCAACTGTATGTCGGCTTTTGCATTAGCCAATGGCAATTATTCCGAAGCAAAAGATTATGCTGAAGAAAGTTTGCGAATGGATGAAAAACGAAATGACTTGCCGACTTTAGCCGATGATTACTTGCAACTTGCCACTGTTTATGACCGTATCAATCAGATAGACAATATGATTTCCTGTCTCAAAAAGAGCATCGAAATATGCCGCCAAACAAACAATGCGGAAAAGGAATCCGAAACGCTCTATCAGTTGGGTAAATTTTATTTGCGTAAAAACAGGGATGACATTGGGATAGAGACATTAGAAAAAGCCTTGTCAACCGCTCGCTCAATAAAGCACAAAAAAGTGATTGCCGATGCGCTCGGAACGATGGGCGAGTTTTACCTGAAAACCGACAATGCCGAAAAAGGGCTTGAACTGATTGCTCAATCACTTGAAGTCAGCCGCGAAATCGGTACGCCGCAATTGCTCGAAGCCGGTTTGTGTCGCATGGGGATGGCTCAGATGAAAGTGGGCGAATATGTTCCGGCAGAAAAAAATCTTCTCGAAGCGTTGAAAATAAGTGAAAATCTGGAAGACAAAGAGGCGAAAGCGTTTGACTTGATGACATTAGGCGATTTGTATAACTTGCAGAACAGGTACGAAAAAGCCCATTTTTATTATATGCAAAGCGTAGAACGATGTGAGGAACTTCAGCACTTTAACCTGTTGAGCGTGATTTATGACAAGATGTATCAACTTCATCGTGAGAAGAATCCGGCCTTGTCGCTCGAATGGTTAGAAAAAGGTATTTTGGTGGATGATTCTTTGTACAATCTTGAGATGCACGACCAAATCAGCGCCTTTCAAGCACAATACGAAACGGAAAAGAAAGAGATACGCATTGCCTCATTGGAAGAAGAAAAACGGCTTGTGTTATGGTTGGGAATTGCCGGAGTCGCCGTCATGTTGGTGGCTTTGGCAGCCTTGTTTTTTGCATGGCGTTGGACGATACAGAAAAAACGCAAAGCCGAATTGCAAGTCAAACAATTCGAACAGGAAAAACAATTGATAGCCACCCAAGCGGTACTCGATGGCGAAACGCAGGAACGTATCCGCCTCGCCCGCGACCTGCACGACGGTTTGGGCAGTTTGTTGACCGCTGCCAAACTCAATCTGAACGAAATGAAAAAAGGCATGATACTGGCCGGCGCTGACGTGGAACAGTTTCACACGGCGATAGACTTGATTGACGAGTCGATGCACGAAATGCGCCGCGTAGCCCATCACTTGATGCCCGAATCATTAAACCGTTGCGGTTTGAAAGTCGCATTGTCGGATTTTTGCGACAATATTTCCATTGCCGTATTCAAGTGGTATGGCAACGAAACCCGTTTTGACTACAAAATAGAAGTCGTTATTTACCGCGTCGTCCACGAATTGGTAAACAATGCCATGAAACATGCCGCCGCCTCACGCATCCTCTTGCAAATCATACAGGAAGACGACCGCATCGCCTTCACGGTGCAAGACGACGGCAAAGGTTTCGACCCCACAATTTCGACCGGCGGCATGGGCATCCAAAACACCCGCGACCG
>JAISKM010000057.1 GCA_031261285.1 Candidatus Symbiothrix sp.
ATAAGATTAGAAAGTGTCCAGCACAAATATTCCAAACCGTTTGTAGCATTTGGGTAACTCCCAATCGGATACTCATTACCGGAAACACCCGTTACAGTTCCACTACAAGACGAAGGATCAGGTCCGGGATTACCTCCGCCGCCGGCACTCCAAGCAGCGCCATTGTAGGTATACACTTTGCCGTCCGTTTTGTTGTAAACCAGCATGCCGGGCTTTCGCAACTCATCCGAGAGTGTATCGGTACTTTCAATTTGTGGCAACAGCAAGCCGCCGGCATCAGTGGCCTGTGATAAATCCAGAAGTGCACCCGGTGTAATTGAATCGTTTACACTCCCAATTGCCACTTGGGCAGTTACCGGTGAACAGTTACCAGCTACCAATAATGTGGCAACTAAAAACAATACTATCTTTTTCATTATTTTCAACTTTATTTAATTAAATACTCTACTGTTTTGTCCTGTTTTAATATTTTTTTTCAATACACACATAAAAAAAGCGCGGACAAAATTCAATTTATCTGCTTTTAGAGGCCTTAGACTGCCCACAGAACAAGATAATCGAATCAAGTCCACGCTATATAACGTGAACGTCATCGCCTTATTCTTTGTTCTGTTTGAAATCGTCTAAGTTTCTAAAAACAAGAATGTAAGCAAAAACGCTTTTTCCAAAATGTCTTTAAAATGTATGTATTAACACTTTATCTATATCATAAGCCTGTATTTTTTATTTTGTAATTATTATTATGGGATTCCCGCATAGACGGGAATGACCATGCAAAGTACGGTATTTTTTTTGAGACTGCCAAATAATTTTGAAAATAATTCCAAAAATGTTTGGATAATTGAAAACAATGTTGTGCCTTTGCAGTCTCATTGAGCGATTAGTAGTAGCCGGTTAGCCGGCTTATTCGAAGTGGAATATTAGCGAAATCATGCGCGTTCTGCCCTGTGAAATGGCAGTGGTGTATTTGCGCAGGCTCTCATCCGTCAGGTCGGTGCGGTCGTGTTCGATCACATCTTTTAGGCCAAAACTGAAACGGAGTTCGGGACACACCTTGATAATCGGGAGGTAATAATCGCACCCCAGCCCCACAGACAAGCCAAAATCCACCGGTTTCATATAAACCGCCTCATCCGGTTTACGACCCAAGTCCATAGCGCCATATATGCCGGCAAAGATGTAGGGACGGTAATTATTCAGGCGCACCGTGCGAATTTTTAAGTCCAACGGAAAATACAAATAGTTGGAGCGAACAGTTGCAGAGAAGCGTTCGTCCGTATTCGGTTCAACAAACACAAATTTCTTATCACCAAAATGCAAAGTCGGCGAAAAACGCAAATTCAAAAACGGATTCAAATACAAATCGCCCAATAAGCCCACACTAAAGCCCGGCGAATAGTTGGGAATGGTGGCAAACCATGTCTGCCCCTCAGTAGGTATCCCGCTGTTATTCAATTGAATATCCTGCACATTCATGCCGACAGAAATCCCAAAATGCACTAATTTCTGGTCGCCATACGGTTGATTGCGCACTTTTTGCGTTTGCGCCACCCCAATACTTAGCACAAACATAAAACAGATTAACAGGATACCCTTTCTCCTCATACTTTAATCAACGCAAAAAAGCCGGTTTTATTGTTTTTTGCCTGTTTATTGGTGATATACCGCGCCATTTTATTGGCAATCTTATCCGAAAACAGTTTGCGGACAAGCGCATAACCGGCATCCAAGAGTTGCTGCTTGCGATGCGTGGCGTTCCATTTTTTGAAAAGCGGTTCGACCGTTTCCTTTTTGTAGCCGTTTTTGTACAAAATAGCTCGACATTCCACATTGGCATCTGCCTTGTTGATCACGGAATAACCACCTTGTTTGAAATTGGCGATCACTTGGTCAATATAAAAGAAAGGAGTTCCGGCGATGTGGTTGCGTAAAATCCAATCAAAATCGGCAGCAATCTTAAAATCAATAGCATATAAACCGTTTTGTTCATAAACCGGCCGCCGGGCAAAAAGTGTTGGATGGTAAATGGACATGCCTTGATAAAAATCGTTCAAGTCCGGATTGGCTTTTTTGAGTTTGAAAAAACTGCCGTCTTCGTTGAGCATATTGATGTTGCCATGAAAAATGCCGCAATCCGGATGTTGCTTGTAAGCCTCAACTACCTGTTCAACCGCGTTGGGTTCATAATAATCACCCGCATTAATCATGCCGATCAATTCACCTTTTGCCAATCGAATGCCTTTGTTCATGGCGTCGTAAATGCCTTGATCGGTTTCGCTGAGCCACAATGCCAACTGCGATTCGTGCTGTCTGATGATGTCGATGGTGCCGTCGATTGAACCGCCATCAATCAGGATGTATTCAATATCAGGATAGGTCTGGTCAAACACGCTTTGCATGGTTTGTTCCAGATTTTCTTGGGCGTTGTAAGTGACGGTGATGATGGAAACCAGCATATTGTTTTTACTATTTTTTGCAAAGTTACTATTTTTTTCATAACTTTGCTGCTCTTTTAGATGAAAAACATGAACGTGCTTTACGACAATCAGATTTTTTCCATGCAAAACTTTGGAGGCATTTCAAGGTATTTTTGTGAATTGATCAAACATTTGGACACCGGAATTGATTACGATTTGCCGGTCGCTTTTTCAAATAATTTTTATCTAAAAAATCCACCTATCACGGCTTACAAAACATTTTTTCCGCATTCAAAATTCGTGGGGCAGACCACTTTCATCAAATTTTTCAATAACCGGTTGCAACAGAAGCATTTCAATTCCGCTTTCGATTTGTTTCATCCTACCTATTACGATCCGTATTTTTTGAATTTAATCGGCGACAAGCCATTTGTGCTCACCATCCATGATTTGACGCATGAAAAATACGGATTGAAAACGAAGCGGGACGACTGGTCGATTAAAGGAAAAAAAATAGTAGCAGAAAGGGCGGCTCACATCATCGCGGTGAGTGAAAACACCAAAAAAGACATTGTGGAACTGTTGCATATCAATCCTGATAACATTAAGGTCATTTATCACGGGTGCAGTCTGAACCCCAATCAGCAGGCAGAGATGGATTTGCCCGGTCGTTTTATTTTATTTGTGGGCGAACGGAGCGGCTACAAAAATTTTGAGCGTTTGGCAAAAGCGTTTGCGCTTAGTATGCAATCAGACCCGGAATTAACATTGATTTGTGCGGGCAAACCGTTTTCCGGAGCCGAACAATCGTTGTTACAATCGTTGAACATTCACAACAATACGCTGTGTTTCACGGCAGGCAACGCCGAATTGACAACGCTCTATTCCTCCGCTTTGGCTTTTGTGTTTCCTTCTTTGTATGAAGGATTTGGCATCCCAATTTTAGAAGCTTTTGGCTGCGGATGTCCACTTATTTTAAGCGATGCCAGCTGTTTCCCGGAAATCGCAGGCGATGCCGCCGCCTATTTCGATCCCTTGAATGTGGATGCGATGGCTGAAGCAATTAAACAAGTGATTGATGATGCGTCTTATCGGACTCATTTAATCCAATTGGGGACCGCACGTGCTAACCATTTCTCTTGGGAAAAATGTGCCAAAGAAACCTCTCAACTCTATGAACAATTGATTCTATCAAACGAAAAACGGGCATTAAATCATTCTTTTTAGAAAATTTATAGAACTTTGAACAAGGTTGTATTAAAAGAGGCATCGGATCTTTGCTAAACCAACAATAATGGATTATTTTCGGTATCATTTTATACTTGTTAATTTATTGTTTTATATCCTTTGCATACTTATGTTTGACCAAAAAATTTCTCATATATCGATTTTTAAATAATAGTATTTTCATTTCATATATGAAGTTGAAAACGCCTATTCTTAAATCAAAATCTCTTGCCACATATACCTTATAGCCTTTATTTATAATCGCATCATTTAAACTTACGTGTTCACAAAAAGCCTCTATTCTCTCATCTTTATTTAATAAGACGTGATAACGAAGACCTTTTATTGTTGAATAGTTGTATATTGCAGCGCCTCCAAATGCCGAATAAACAGATGTATATGCTTTTTTACTGATTAATTTTCTATTTTTCAACGTTTCTTGCCAATATCCGTCGCCCTTAAGGATGTGAATGTCCATCTTTTCTGTTTTCGTTTCTGAGAATGCATAAATGTCATAGTAACGGTACCGTAAATTATAAAACGTTCGCCCGTTTGCACTGATAGCACCCCAATCATCCGGTGCCTCATTTATAATATGAGTTATATTCTTATATTGAAACCATGGAACATCTATATCCAAAACAATCAGGTAATCATAGTCTTTACATTGTTGGTCGATATAATCCAAATACATATTCCTGTACCTTGCCATCTTCTCGATACGATGATACGAGTATTCCGGCAGGATAGTAGTAGTTGTTTTTGGCGGGATAGTCAGAGTGCCGAAATCATTTGAAATCACGTGAACGCCGTCACTTTTTTCAGCCCAATCTGCAAGAACTTGCTTAGTGTTGTCTTTGCTGTCGTTTTCTATAATTACAACATCACATTCGGCAAACTGTTTCCGCAGTTTTTCAATTCGTGGACTATTTTTTTTGATAGCCTGACCACAATCCCTTGCCAATGCACAAATGATGGCTTTTGAATTTTTCATTTGACTGCAATTTTTGACAAATATCGTTTAAACACTCGAATTACTAAATCAAGGGAGAGTTCCGACCTGAGTCTATAAAAAATTCCGGCAACGTGTTTGTGCTTAAAATTTATTCTATAATTATACATTTGACGCTTCACGTCCCCTTGAAAATGCAAATTATATAATAAAATCAACTGCTGATTTTCTTTCAGTTTTGCATACGGTTTTTCATCAATCCAATAGATTTTTTTTAGCCCTTTGTCTTCGATAAAATTACCTGCAATATTGATATTGCCATCAAAACAGGCATTGTTTTCTATTAGTGTTAAATCTCTGACTTTCGGAATTTTATATTTTTGATATAATTCAAAAGCCGTCATGTCGCTAATTTCCCTATTCCGGTTATCTTTTTCTATACAGGTATAAAATTCATTCCAAACAAAATTACAAAAATCATTGAGCGATTCACTTTTAAACAAAACCGTAGAGGGGCAACAGTGATCAACAATGGTGAAGTCAACATCTAAATATTCCTTAAATACAGTATCTATATTACAATACAATAACACATCCGAATCCAAGTATAAAAAATTAGAGATGCCTTTTTTAGTCACGAAATCCCTAAGTATAAACCATCTTTGAAAACAAAATAACTCTGCATCGTAGGTGTTGGATGACTGATGTTTATACAGTTTCGAAAATTCTTTAGCCTGTTCGGAAAAATCAGCTATATTATAATGCTCAATTCCAATTTTTCTGAATTTATCATTCGTTTCATCCCCCAACAAATAAATCGTGCTGTCAGGATTAAAGATGCGTGCTTGTTCCAGTACATGCTTCAAAAAAAACGAATTCGTTTTATGAACAAAAATAACCGGTAGTGTTTTCATCTCTTTCATTTACTTTTTCTCCGAATAATCGCCGTTCTCAATTCTCGCTCAATATAAAAAAATCCTTCTGTAAACTCAGATTCAAAATGATTATCCGACAGTATTTTGTGTATTTCGTCCGCATCATTCTTTCTGTGGTAAGTGCAAATTGAATAATCCAAATCATGAGCGTCTTTCAATGTGTTTTTTGCCCCTCTTAAAGCCGCTTGCTCATATCCTTCTATATCCATTTTCAAAAAAAGATTTGTGTTGTCTTTCCCTTCTAAAAAATGGTCTATTGTAATGTTATGCTCATCGTTGATGTCGCTCACATACTTCTCAACAATCGTAACTTTGTCTTTCCATGGTGCAAAAGTAGCATTCAAAGCCTCAACCCACTTGTCATCACACTCAAATAAATAAGCATGCTCGATGAACTCAATACAATCCAAGGCAAAAATACCTTCGGCAGCACCAATGTCTAAAAGGATTTTTCCTGTCAGTCGCTTGTAATCTTTAACGTACCGGTGAGGCGAACGACTATCTTGCTCTGTCAGTAGAGTTTTATATATAGCAACATTGTCTTGGGGAGAATAAGATTGCGGAAAATATAATTTTTTAGTGTGATGTATCACATAATGCAAATTAAATGGCTCATCATAGAAACAATCCATAACTATTTTCCTGTATTCCAACATAAATGGATAGGGATAGGGTGTCAATCCGTGTTTTCCCATAAAAGCATAGCATTTATTTTCCGGTGTCTTGGGCAGAAAAGGAGAGAACAGATGTAGTAATGCTTTGGAATATTCTTTTGGGTTGCGGGCAAACGAAAGAAAAGCCCCCAAAAAAACATCATATATCTTATTACGCAGGGCGTACGGCATGTATTTCCTGTACAATTTAACAATCATTTTATTGTTTTTTTCTTGTTAATAAAAATTCCATACTCTCTTTAAATATTACCGAACGAGTACCTTTCAATATTAAAATGTACAAGATCCCCGAAATAGCAATTTTTGCGCCCATGAGCATGTACACATTAACAATGTTTTGGGTGAAGAACCAAGCCACGGCAAAACAGCCTAAAGTGATGCCAAAGTATGGCACAATATCCTTTAAGACATCCCAAAATCGTAGCCTAACCAACTTGTGGACAACGAATTGCCAAATCAATAAACCCACAAAATTCATCGCGAGATAAGCAATCACCATCGGGAAAATACCGAACGGATACATGCACCAAACGACTAAGAGTTGCAAACAACCAATAACAATGGCGCCATACATATAAATCGTAGATTTGCCATGAGTGAAAATCAGATTGGTGTACAACGTCGACAAAAAGCCAAAGGCACCCCAAATACAAAATAGCTGTAGAAACGGCACGCTGGACAACCATTTTTCACCGATGGTAATCAAAATAAATTCGCGTCCCACAAAAGCCAGTCCCAGCATCAATGGAAAAGAAAGAAATGCACTGAAGCGAATTAATTTTCGTAAAACGTTCACTTGGCGTCCTTGATCCTCATTCACATGCACTAAAAGCGGTTGAGTTACCGCATTAATCATGCCTGCAATAAATTGATTACCCATCCACGCCCATTTCTGACCCTGATTGTAGATACCAACCTGCTCCACACTATAAAATTTACCGAAAATCACCGAAAATACATTGATGTTGATAGTTAAAAAAATATGAGTGAAAAACAGTTTGATGCTAAACGGGAGCATGGACTTTAATGGCGAAAAATCAATGGGGAAAGTGGGTTTCCAAGGGGCGATAACAATGGTTAAGATGGACGTTAACATAACTTGCAAGACCATTTGCACGGCGATAGACCAATAAGCATACCCATTTAACGCTAAAGTCAAGCCGGCAGAGAGGGAGACTAACAAAGAAATAATACCGATGATCGCTTGTTGCTTGACCATCAATTGCTTAAACATAATAGTAGAAGAAGCAGTGCCTAAACCGGCAAACAGGAAGCCTAAAAACAGGAAGCGCGATAAATCCGTCAAGACAGGTTGTTGGTAAAACCGGGCAATCAGCGGGGCACAAAAGAAAAGAATAACATACAATCCCACCCCCACAAACACGGTAAACCAAAAAACAGCGTTGTAATCTTTGTGATCAGCCTCTTTTTTATTGGTCAATGCCACCGAAAAACCGCTATTAATAATAATAGCAGCAATTCCGGTGAAAATCGCCAGCACACCCACCATCCCATAATCCGTTTTGTTGAGAATCCGGGCTAAAAAAATGCCAAACACCACTCCGAGCAACTGCTGAATGCCATTACTGATACCACCCCAGAGAAGTCCGTGAGCTGCTTTGTGCTTGAGATTTGTTTCTGCCATCTGTTGTTTTTTTCTTGCACACAAAGGTATATATTTATTTTGAATATTAAAAACTATTTTGTACCTTTGCGCCCGAAATTATAGAGATGTCATTGCGGGACGACAAAGTCGTGCCTGTCCTGAACTTGATTCAGGAATCCGCAATCCACTCAAAAATGAAATTTTATGAGTAACTCTGCGCTATTTTTAGTGGTGCTTTTGACCGCTATAGTCATGGTGGTGGCGGCTTTGCTAATCGCTTGGCTGTTGGCACCCCAATCCAATAACGCCCTCAAAGGCGAACCCTACGAATGTGGTATCCCGACCCGTGGCACCTCCTGGCTGCCTTTCAATGTGGGCTATTACCTGTTTGCGATTTTATACCTCGTATTTGATGTGGAAACCGTGTTGTTGTTTCCGTGGGCAAGCACGATGAAGCAATTGGGCGTACAAGGATTAGTCTGCGTGGCGTTCTTTTTCGTCATTTTGGGATTAGGATTGGTGTATGCTTGGAAGAAAGGAGCTTTGGAATGGAAGTAAAAGATATCTATATTCGCAATATGAAATACGAGGATTTCAAAGAAAATGAATACCTCGAAGAATATGTCCGCGAACTGCGCGAAAATGGCGTGAACATTTTTGTCGGTAAAATTGACGATTTAATTAATTGGGGACGCTCCAATTCGGTTTGGCCCTTGACGTTTGCCACGAGTTGTTGCGGGATTGAATTTATGTCGCTCGGTGCGGCTCGCTACGATTTCGCCCGCTTTGGCTGGGAAGTCACGCGCAACAGTCCGCGTCAAGCTGACGTCGTTTTTTGTTGCGGCACGATTGTTCACAAAATGGCTCCCGTCCTGAAACGCCTCTACGACCAAATGGCAGAACCAAAATACGTGATGGCGTTTGGAAGTTGTGCAATCGGTGGCGGTCCGTTCAAAAAATCGTATCACACCGTGATGGGCGTAGATAAAATTATCCCTGTGGACGTTTACATCCCGGGATGCCCACCGCGTCCCGATGCCATGATTTACGGCATGATGCAATTAGCACGCAAAATTAAAATGCAGGAATTTTTCAAATTGCCTAAACAACCCGCCCCCACGGCGATTGACGAATCCGTAGGGGCGAACCCTTGCGGTCGCCCGGAAATTAATGAAAAGAAAGGAGGCGACGATGCAAGTAATTAAAGACCTGTTAGCACAACTCCCATTTGCAACCATCGAGCAAAAAGAAAAAGAATATACGGTGACCGTGCCCAAAGAAAAGTTGCGCGAAACGGCTACCTTATTATACAACAACACACAACTCCCGTTTGACTACCTTGCTGATATTGTCGGCATGGACTACGGTGATGAACTGGGCGTGATTTATTTCTTGTCACCCTCGCGCTATCCGTCTTATGTACTGATTTTGAAAACGAGCACGGCGGATCGTGAACATCCACAAATCGATTCTGTTCATGATTTGTGGAATTCTGCCGGATTGTATGAACGTGAAGTATACGACTTTTTGGGTATCGTCTTTTGTGGGCATCCGGATATGCGCCGGTTATTTTTGCGTCAGGATTGGAAAGGCTATCCTTTAAGAAAAGATTACGATGCCAATCCGGAATTGAATCCGGTGCCGCTGAGCAACGAGGATTTGGACGACATGGAAAACATGCCGGCCACCGTCATCGACATCAATGGCGAACGCATCAAAAATCACACCAAACTCTTTGAGGAAGAGGAATATGTCGTAAATTTCGGTCCACAGCACCCTGCTACACACGGTGTACTGCATTTGCGCGTATCTTTGGATGGTGAAACAATTAAAAAGGTAGATCCCAATTTCGGTTACATCCACCGGGGCATCGAAAAGATGTCGGAGGCTTACACTTATCCGCAGATTTTGCACCTCACAGACCGTTTGGACTATCTGTCGGGCACGATTAACCGTCACGCAACGTGTTTGTGTGTAGAAAAAGGCTTGGAATTGGAAGTTCCCGAACGCGCCCATTATATCCGCACAATCATCGACGAATTGACGCGTATCGCTTCCCACTTGTTGGGTTGGGGCTGTATGGCGATGGATATGGGTTCGATCACGGCGTTCGTTTACGGGATGCGTGACCGCGAAAAAATCATGGATATTTTTGAAGAAACCTGCGGTGGTCGTCTGATGGCGAATTACAGCGTGATTGGCGGCGTGATGCAGGATATTCATCCGAATTTCCAACAACGTGTGAAAGATTTCATCCCTTACATGCGCAAAATGTTGAAAGAATATCACCTGCTGTTCACAGGCAATCCGATTGCGCGCGGACGTATGGACAACATCGGCTATCTGAGCCAAGCACACGCAATTTCGCTGGGTGCCACCGGTCCAACCGGACGTGCATCGGGCTGGAGCAACGACGTTCGCAAGATTGAACCGTATGCGGCTTACCGTCACGCCGATTTCAAAGAAATGTTGCGTACCGACGGCTTGACGTTCGATCGCTACATCATTCGTTTGGACGAAATCGAAGAATCCTTGAAAATTATTGAACAGCTGATAGACAACATCCCGGGCGGTGCGTATGCCGCTAAGACAAAGGCGATTATCAAATTGCCGGAAGGCGAATACCGTCAGCGCGTGGAAGCCGCTCGTGGTGAATTTGATGTCTACATCAACAGTAGAGGCGATAAATATCCTTACCGCATAAAATTCCGCTCCCCCTGTATGACGTTGGTCAACACCCTCGCGCACATCGCGCCGGGCACGAAAGTTGCCGACCTCATCATGCTTGGAGGCTCATTAGATTACGTGGTACCGTGTATTGATAGGTAGTTCCTCGTCATTGCGGGCTTGACCCGCAATCCCCTGCTGGGGAGAGGAAAACCGGAAAAAATAGAGAAAAGTGATTATGAATAAGGGGATTGCGGGTCAAGCCCGCAATGACGAAAAAATAGATGTATGTTTCATTTTGAAGTTGTAACACAGTGGATAGACGAGTTCCTGCGAACGTATTTAACGGACGTGTGGGCGCTCTTGATTGAATATGTACTGATTGGCGTCGTCATTTTGGGCGTGTATGCCGTGTTGGCACTCGTACTGATTTGGTTGGAGCGCAAAATTTGTGCGTTTTTCCAATGCCGGCTCGGCCCGACACGCGTAGGTCCGTTGGGGCTGCTTCAATCGGTGGCGGATATGGTCAAAATCTTGTTGAAAGAGTTAATTAAAATTGACCGGGTGGATCCGTTTTTGTTCCGTTTGGCGGCGTTCATGGTGATTATTGCGTCGATTTGTACGTTCGGCGCGATTCCTTTCGACAAAGGGTTGCTCGTGATCGACTTCAACATTGGCGTTTTCTACCTCTTGGCAGTATCTTCGCTGGGTGTGGTCGGAATTTTGATGGCAGGTTGGGCGTCCAACAATAAATATACGATGATTGGTGCGATGCGTTCGGGTGCACAGTTGATTTCTTACGAATTGTCGTGCGGATTAGCCATGATGACGATTGTGATGCTGTCGGGCAGTTTGCAGTTGTCGGAAATCGTGGAACAACAAGCCTACGCTTGGAACCTCTGGCGAGGTGGTATTCCGGCGATTATCGCATTTGTAATCTATTTGATTGCAGGTCATGCAGAAACTAATCGCGGACCGTTTGACTTACCGGAAGCCGAATCGGAATTGACAGCCGGTTATCACACCGAATATTCAGGTATTCAATTTGGCTTTTTCTATTTGGCGGAATATCTGAATATGTTTATCATCGCGGCGATTGCAACTACCTTATTTTTAGGCGGTTGGCAACCGTTATACATCCCGGGTTGGGACGCGTTTAATAGCACGATGGCGTTCATTCCGCCGGTGATGTGGTTTTTTGCCAAAGCGTTTGCCTGCGTGTTGCTCTCCTTATGGGTGCGTTGGACAATGCCGCGTTTGCGCATCGACCAGCTGCTGAATTTAGAGTGGAAAATCTTGATGCCGTTGGCGTTAATCAATATATTATTAATGGCTCTTTGGGTCATCTATTTATAAACAAGTGTCATTGTAGGTCCTGAATCAAGTTCAGGAGACCCGCAATCCCATGAAACTAAGAAGAACATGAATTATATAAAGAACATACTACTCGGGATTTGGCATTTGATGCAAGGGATGTACATCACCATGCTGAATTTCATTCGTCCGAAAGTGACGGAATGTTACCCCGAAAATCGCGGCAAAGTAGAACCGCTGGGTGCGATGCGTGGTGAACTGGTGATGTTTCACAACGAAAACAATCAGCACCGTTGCACAGCGTGCGGTATCTGTCAAATGAATTGTCCTAACGGAACGATTCAAATTCACTCTAAAACAGTGATTTTAGAGCCAGCGGGAGAAGACGGTACGCCGGCAAAAACAAAAAAAGTACTTGACAAATACATCTACGATTTGGGTAGTTGCACGTTCTGTTCAATCTGCACAATCTCGTGTCCGCAAAATGCGATTGAGTGGTCAAAAAACTTTGAACACGCGACGTTCACGTCGCCCAAGTTGTTGAATCAGTTAAATCACGACGGCTCGTCGTTAATGGAAAAACAAAAATAGAAGGCGTGTTCGACCCCTTTGGGGTCGCATATTTATAGCAAAAATATTATTCTATAAACATCTGACCCCGTAGGGGTCAAACATAATTTATAATTAAAATGGATCCGATAGTTAATTTAGTGATATTTGCAGGTTTGGCACTCGCAAGCATAGTGCTGTCAGTGTTGGCTGTGACGTGCAAAAGTTTGTTACGTGCGGCAACCTATTTATTGCTGGTGCTGATTTGCACGGCAGGTTTTTACTTGCTGTTGAATTACCATTTTTTGGCAGCGGTGCAGATTTCAGTCTATGCAGGAGGCGTGGTGATCCTGTTCATTTTTGCGATCTTCTTAACGACCAACAAAGACGAGGTGCTGACGAAGCACACTACGCGCAAATATATTCGCGGGGCTGTGGCTGCTATCGGTGGTATGGCACTCGTGGGTTATGTGTTGTGGAAAAACATGCTTTATACGCCTGTTGAAAATCAAACAATGATTGGCGATCAAGAAATGAAAATGCAGTCGATTGGCGATGCGCTGATGGGCACCGAAAAATACCAATATTTATTACCATTTGAAGTACTGAGTTTGCTCCTTTTAGCAGTCATCATTGGCGGTATTGTCATTGCGCGGAAGGAGAGCAATGAAAAGTAGAAACGATTTCAAAAAAGACAAGCAAACCACCCTTCGGGTCAAAGAACCGATGGAATTGATGGTGTTTTTGGGCATCCATTTCAACGGAAAAAGTCACACCGCCCTCAAAGCGATGCTGTCGAAAAAGCAGGTGTGCGTCAATGGAACCCCGATTTCGCAATACAATCATCCGCTGAGGCCCAACGATAGTGTGACTATCAACACAACCAGCAAAGGTTTGTATGAACTCAAGCATCCCAAAGTGAGCCTCGTGTATGAAGACGATGAGGTGATTGTAATCGAAAAAGCAGAAGGATTATTGGCGGTGGCAACCGACGACGGCAAAGAAAACGCCACCGCTTTTGCTATTGTGTCCGACTACCTAAAGAAAAAAGACTCCCGCAATCGCTTGTTCATCGTGCACCGTATTGACCGCGAAACGTCCGGTCTGATGCTGTTTGCCAAAAATAAAGACGTGCAAATGGAGATGCAAGATCGTTGGCACGAAATCGTTACAGAACGTGTGTATATTGCTGTGGTAGAAGGTGTTCCGGCAAAAGAAGAAGACACGATTGTATCATTTTTGCGTGAAAGCAAAGCGTTAAAAATGCACGCAGCCTATCAAGCCGGTGCCGGCAAACAAGCAGTGACACATTACCGCATAATGCGAAAAAACGCCGATTACGCCATGCTGAAAGTCGAATTGGCAACCGGACGAAAAAACCAAATTCGCGTACACATGCAAGAAATCGGACATCCTATCATCGGCGACAAAAAATACGGCGGCGGTCCATCACCTATCGGTCGAATAGGTCTACACGCCCGTGTGCTGGCATTTATCCATCCTGTCACGCACGAAAACCTGCGCTTTGAAACGCCTGTCCCAAGGAAGTTTAGCGCGCTGTTTGTTTCCAAACCTTAATAAAACGCTAATTAAATAGAAAAATATTTGCAATAGTTTTGCAAATTACTTGCATAAATAAAAAATAACGTCTACCTTTGTCGCGTTAAATTTTTTAACAAAAACATTTTTAAAATTTTAATCAAATGGAGCTACAACTCGTACAAATTCAAAACAAAATCCACGAATTTCGGGGCCAAAAAGTGATGATTGACCGTGATTTAGCACACTTATATGGTGTTGAAACAAAGAATCTTAATCAGGCTGTGAAACGTAATATGGAAAGATTTCCAAAAGATTTCATGTTTCAGCTAACAAATGAGGAATTTCAGAATTGGAAATCACAAATTGTGACATCTAACTCATTAGAAATCATGGGATTAAGAAAAAAACCTTATGTTTTTACGGAATTAGGCATCGCCATGTTGAGTAGTGTGCTCAATTCCAAGACCGCCATAGAAATCAATATGAGCATCATGCGGGCTTTCGTCGCAGTGCGTAAATTTCTATCCATTCCACCGATTGAGAGGCTGGCTGTGCTTGAATATGAAGTCAAAAGACTCACGGCAAATATAGAAGAGGCATTTGCCGATTACAACGACATTAACGAAGACACGCGCATGCAGTTTGAATTACTCAACAAATCCTTAGCAGAATTGCAAATACAAAAACGACTTGCAGACAAGCCGCGCAATCCTGCCGGATTTATTGCCATCCATGATGCAAGGATAAAAGCAGATGAGGCAAATGCCACAACAGAAAATGACTGATTCGCCCTAACCTTTAAAATTTCACCACCACATTTGCCATCATGTTGGTGCCGGCTTGCGGGAAATAGCTCTTTTCGGCGTAAGGGTCTAAACCACCTTGCGCGTTGCTGTAGTAGGCAGCCCACACCCAGCCGGACGTTTCGTATTGTGCGTTGAAGAGGTTGTTGATGAGCAAATTTGCCGACAGTGCTTTCAAGCCTTTCAATTTGAAATCATAGCCCAAGCGCAGGTTATTGACAAAATAGGCGTCAATACGGCGGTCGTCGCGATTGGTATTGTCCAAATATTGCTTGCTCACATAATTGGAATGAAATCCGGCGTGAAAGGCTTTGTGCTTAAACGTAAATAAACTGTTAGCAATCACGTTGGGCGAATAAGCAATGTCCGTCGTGCCGTAATATTCGGCTTGTTGAGGCGCGTCGCCGTCGTCTACCAATACATAGTCGGTATAATCTTTGATTTTATTGCTGCTAAGGGTTAAATTTCCGTCCCATTTCAAACCTTCTGTGAGGCGAACACCTGCCACCAATTCGACACCCATTCGGTAGCTGTCGGGCACATTACTCGTCAAGGGTTCGCCGATTTCGTTGACTTTCCCATTGAGCACCAACTGGTCTTTGTAGGTCATATAATAGGCATTGATGCCCGCCGAAAACGTTGGACTATTAAATTTGTAGCCCAATTCGTAATCCAACAAACGTTCTGCGGTTGGCTTTTCGTTGAACGCCGCATCGGTGTAGTTGTTGCGATTAGGTTCGCGGTGCGCCACTGCTACAGAGCCGTACAGTACGTTTTTGGCATTGATTTGATAAAAAATGCCTGCTTTCGGATTAAAGAAATTGAATTTTTTGTCTACATTTAATTGCTGCATCTCGTTGTTAAGCCAATCCCACGTGTCGTTTTGTCCGGCAATTTTGTAAGTGATGTAGCGGTATTGCAAATCGCCGTACAGGCTCACAGCCGGTGTTAATTGGTAATTGCCTTTCAAGAAAACATTTGCATCGCCCTTTTTGCCGGTACTGCGATAATATTCGTGATTGGGTTGAAAATTGGCAGTGCCAAGATAATTTTTGAGCCAAGTGACGTAGCCGAAGTGATTGCCGTCGTAATAGTTGGCGCCACCGCCGAGCGACACATCCCATTTATCTTTTTTATAATCTAACGAGAAAATTACGCCGCCGAAGTCATTGTCGAGATGCTTTTGGCGCACTAAATCGCTCTTTTTGACTGTTTCGCCATCCAGTTGATAATTTTCAAGCCCATATTCAACCAGTTTCCGACCGGTTTTGTATTCTTCGTAATAACCCAATCCTTTGGTGTAATGCAAAGCTACATTGAGATTGAGATTCGGATTGAGGCGTTGCAAAAGGCTTAATTGATAATGCGTTTGGTCGTAATTGTCCGTTTGATTTTTGTAATACAACGGATCGCCGTTGGCGTCGTTGCCCATATAGCCGCTGGGGTTGTAGGTGCGATTGCCTTCGGCTAAAATGTAGTCCGGCACGCCGTCCCACGCGTGATAAGTCTTTTCTTGACCGCCAAACGTGATGAATTTAATCAACGTATTGTCATTGAAATAGGCACCTTGAGCAAAATACGACTTCAAATCAACGCTCGCCCGGTCGATGAAACCGTCGGAAGTAATCGACGAAAGGCGTCCGTCAAATGCCCAATGATCGTTGAGAATACCTGTGCCTAATTTGAAAGTTACTTTAGCTGTGTTGAAAGAGCCATAGCCGCCGTCCAGTTCGCCGTAAGATTTCGAGGGAACGTTCTCCGTTTTCATGTTAATACTTGCTCCGAAAGCCCCGGCACCATTGGTGGACGTGCCTACACCGCGTTGCACCTGCAAATCCTGCAACGACGACGCAAAATCAGGCATATTGACCCAAAACACGCCGTGTGATTCCGAATCGTTGAGCGGAATACCGTTGGTTGTGATGTTGATGCGATTGGCATCGGTGCCGCGAATACGAAAATTTGTATAGCCAATGCCTGTGCCGGCATCCGAATTAGCACTCACAGAAGGTGTTAGCAACAGAAGATACGGAATATCCTGACCGAAATTTTCCGCCTCAATGGCTTGCTTATTCATGTTAGAATACGCCACCGGCGTTTTGTCTGTGGCACGTGTTGCCACCACTTCTACTTCTTGTAACGGCACATCCGGATGAACATTGTCGTCGTTTTGGGCAACCGCAAGGGTTGTTCCATTGTCGTCATTGTGGGCAACCGCAAGGGTTGCCCCTACGCCATTTACCGTTCCTAAAAAAATCATTAAACAGATTAAAAAAACCTTTTTCATAAAATAAATAATTTTGACGCATGGAATTGCAGATCGCGCCCGCAATCCCACGCTGTTGTTTATAAAAAAGGGGATAGTGAGAAAGAAATTCTTATTCCCTCCGCAGCTGCTAAGCTGTTCAGGTTCAAAGGGTATGATCTCAGCCCGCGTGGGCACCCCTAAAGATATCGGGTGCAAAGGTACAAAATAATTGTCAATGGTCAATGGTTAATGGTTAATTATTTCGTATCTTTGCACAAAAAATGAGAGTATGAAAAAAATAAGACAAATTATTCAAATCGTTTTTACGATTGTTATTGCGGGGCTTTTTATTTCCTGCCATGATTATCAGGAGCCGAGTGCATTGGTTCCCTTTTCTGATGTGGCGATTGAATTTGCTTCCTCAAAGGCTGGGGGGCAGTATCTCCTTACCGGAGATGACTATCTGAACAACCTTACCACAACCGATTTATCTCTTTATTATAAGACAACGGAGCCTGTGGCACTTCAAACTTACTTGAATTATCTGCCTACTCAGGCGCTGGATTGGACGGCGGCTGAAAAAGAAGCGATAACAGAATTTTTGAATGAGCTAAAGTCTTCTCTCTTTGTACCCTACAAACTGCTCTTCCCGCAAAATATTGCCTTTGTGAAAACCAGCGGTAATGAAGTGGATCTAAATGGAGTTGCCGGGTATTGCCGGAGCAAAAATATTGTCGTATTAACCCAGATATGTATGAACCTTATAGATTCCAATCCATCCTATTTAAAGTATATAATCATCCATGAATTATTTCACATTTTTTCTCGCAACAATCCGGACGCACGAAAGGAGTTGTATGATATTATTTCTTTCAAGGAAGGTCCGGCGCTGATAATGCCCGAAGCACTTAAACAGAAAAAAATATCCAATCCCGACACGATGTGGGATTTGTACTATTTTGAATCCGTCGTAAATGAGACAAATTATAAATTGATGCCCTTTTCGCTCGCGATTTTTCCCTCCTACGATGCATCTCAAGGATTGATAGCGAATATTTTTACCCAACTTTGTTTTGTAGCAGTTACCCAACAAGGCAACACGATGATTCTGGTGAAAGAAAACGGCGACTACGTTATATTTCCGTTGTCAGAAGTGCCTGATTTTTTATCCGTAATCGGAAAAAATACGGCGTATGACATTCATCCCGAAGAAGTCATGGCTGACAATTTTTCTTTCCTCATCATGGACGCCCCAAATTTGCCCTCACCGGAAATTATCGACAAGATGCGAAACGTTTTGAAAAAATAATAAAATTTTAAAATTTATCTATCTTTCCTATCCAACGCCCGCCAAACGTACCAGATATAAGCCAAGACGAACGGGATAAACAACGAAACCACCGACATGGCTTTGAGCGTGAATAAACTCGAACTGCTGTTGGCTATCGTCAACGAACTTTGCATATCTGGCAATGAGGGATAATAGGACGTGTGGTTGAAGCCGGCTATGAGCAGCAAGACCAACACTACACCTGTTGTGCCTGTTCCGGCATACCAAATTCCGTATATCCATTTCGGCTGGAAAAGGGTGCGAATAAATCCGTAAAGCACTAATACTAAGCCAATTAGTAAAATCGCTAACGCCCAAGGCATTGCCAATAAATTGTGCCAATATTTATACGGTTCAATGCTGATGATTCCGGTGGCATCTTCCGCGTAGCCGGTTTTCAATAATAAGGCAATCAGATAGGGTAAAAAGAACAGCAGGAAACCTATCGCGTTGATAAGCAGTTGTTTGCGTGCATTTTCGCGAATAGTTGAATTGTCAATAGTGTTGATGAAATACAGCGCGCCCAGACAGCGTGCAAGGAAAAACACCGCTAATCCTAACGCGACATTCCAGAGATTGCCTACGGCTTCCAAACCATGCAGGGGATTTTGCCAGGAGGAAATAATCGGCATCGCGCTGGTTAGGTTGTCTTTGTTTACCGTAAATTCTGCCCCGTAAAACAGTGTGGAAACGGCTGCTCCCAATAAAATTGGTCCCAATAATCCATTCGTAAACAAGAAGGCTTTATAGGTTTTGTTGCCCAACAAATTGCCTTTTTTCGCGATAAATTCGTAGGAAACCGCTTGGATGACAAAACTGAACAAAATCAGCATCCACACCCAATACGCACCACCGAAACTCGTGGAATAAAACAACGGAAACGAGGCGAAGAAACCGGCTCCAAACGTTACCAAAGTGGTAAATGTCAACTCCCATTTCTTTTTTAAAGAACCGAGTAAAATATCTAATTCTTCTTCTTGTTTGCCCAAAGAATATAACAGTGATTGTCCGCCTTGCACGAAAAGCAGGAAAACCAACAGTCCGCCCAACAAGGAAATAATAAACCACCAATAATGTTGATAAAATGAATAATCCATAATAAT
>JAISKM010000078.1 GCA_031261285.1 Candidatus Symbiothrix sp.
CCGGTTTTATCCCAACCACTGCAATAAGTTATGGCATTATGGCAGCAGGAAGTAGTAAAAGCGTAGATGACGAAGGTTATTCCTATGCTGGTTATACTATTCAATTTACCGTTTCCAATACTACACCTGCCGGAACGCAAATACCAATAAACATTAGCATTGTTGACGAAAGTGGCAATACGTGGACGGATACATTTTATGCTGTGGTTGGAAGCGAAACAGCAGAAATGGCTTATGATAAATATACGGTTGTAGCAGACTATGACGGAGACAAGAAAGTTGAAAAAGGCGAACAAGTGTATTTACAAGTCTTTTTGAAAAATATAGGTTCGGGTGCTGCAAACAGCGTGAAAGCAACATTTTCATCAAGTAGCTCTTATATATCCGGCTTATCGCCTACTGCACAAATAGATTACGGTAATTTCACTGGTGGGCAGTCGAAATACGGACAAGGCGGATATGATTTTTCTGTTTATTACACTATTATGTTCACGGTTTCCAGTTCGGCAACAGCGGGGACACAGATACCGATAAACATTAGTATAGTAGATGGCAGTAGTAATACGTGGTCGGAGAGTTTTAATGTAAAGGTAGAATAAAATAATAATTTTAAAATTAATGTGTTATGGATAATTACAACAAAAGCATCACAGATGCTATCGAACAGGGCAAATTTCCAGAAGAACTTTTAGACGTTCAAGGAATCATTCTTGACGAACCAGAAGAGGAAATTGTACTTGACAATGAAAAAGACACCGATGAGCAAGATGATTTATCGGGCAAACGGAAAATTTACACAGAACAGGGTGACCCTGAAATTGATTCGCTTTATAAACGCTATAAAAGTGGACGATTGAATATTCAGCCTGAGTTTCAACGACAATTTGTTTGGGATAAAGTAAAAAGTAGCCGTTTGATTGAATCCGCTCTTTTGGATATTCCAATTCCAATAATTTACCTATCGGAAGCAAAAGATGGAAAAGAAAATGTAATTGATGGACAACAAAGGTTAACCGCTTTTTTCTCTTTCATTGATGGTCATTTTCCTGATAATAATACAGAGTTCAAATTATCCGGCTTAAAATCTTTTACGGAACTTAATGGTCAAAAATTCAGCCAACTTTCAGAAGACATTCAATATAAAATTACCACGTACAAAATAAGAGTAATTAAGTTTAAAAAAGAATCGGATAGTGATTTGCAGTTTGAAATTTTTGCACGATTAAACACAGGTTCAGTGCCTCTAAACGACCAAGAATTACGTAATTGCGTATATAGAGGTCGTTTTAATGAACTCATAAAAGAACTTTCGCAGGACAAAGATTTTAGATACTTGTTGGGAATTGAAACCGCAGATAAAAGAATGAAAGACAGAGAATTTGTTTTGCGCTTTGCTGCATTTTATTTCAATACCTATTTAAAATACTCTGCACCAATAAAGAAATTTTTAAATGATACAATGGCGCAATATAGAGATATATCCTCTACTGAAGAAGCCAACTTGCGAAACGCATTTAAAAACACTGTTCAAATTATTCGTTCTTTACTTGATAAAAATGCTTTTAAAAGATTTTACCGTGGTGATGAGAAAAATAAAAACGGGAGGTGGGAACCACAAAAATTCAATGTTTCTCTGTTTGATATTTTGATGTTCTCTTTTGCGCAGGAGGATAAAAATACCGTTTACCAAAATCTTGATGCCATCAGAGAAGCTTTGATTGACTTGATGACAAGCGACCAAGATTTTATAGATTCAATTGAACTTTCGACAAGTAGTAAAAAAGCGATAACGACTCGTTTTGACAAGTGGCGTATGACTTTGCAAAGTGTTGTGGGCATTGGAACGAAAGAACCAAGATGTTTTACGTTTCAACTGAAACAGGAACTATTTGATAATGATAATACTTGCGCTATTTGTGGAAATAAAATATCACATATTGACGATGCCGCAGTTGACCATATTGAGCAATATTGGACAGGAGGAAAAACAATCCCTGAAAATGCAAGGTTGACACATCGCTACTGTAATAACGCAAGACCACGAATTGAGTAATAGCAAGTTTTATTAGAAATAACATTCAACGATTTTTTTCAAAAATAATGGAGCCAGCGACCATTTCAAAAACGGGGCGTAACTGAAAAGCCTCACGAGTAGGAAACTAAAAAACAAATTATTTATGAATATGTTTTATTATTTATTGGGCGGATTAGGATTGTTATCAATTGTGCTTGTACTGGGAATTTCAATAGTATATATAGCACTATTATGGGCAGTCGGAGAAGCTGCCGACGTAAGAGGGCGAAGCAAATTTGGATGGATATTAATTGGCATTTTTGCAACGCCAATAAGTGCATTTTTAGGCTTGCTTTGCATAGGCGAAACTGAGGAACAAAAAGAATGGAGAATTAGAACGGAAGTTGAGTTAGATTGCGAGTTTAAAGCACAAGCGTCTCTGAAAGCCTACAGAAAAGCAAACGCAAATGAAAGCGGCGCAACTGATAATAAGTCTTACAGTAAATATCAATCCAAAGATTCATAAAAAAATGAAAGCAAAATATTTTATAGTACTGTGTGCGCTGCTAATCGGGTGTACACAAGTAAAACAGTATCAAATGGAGAAAGATGCTCAAGAGTATCTCGAATTAATTGGTAAAGCAGGGAAATCAGGGACATTCGGAGAAAGTGAAAATGGTTTTGTTGCATTACTTAATATTGGATTAGATGCAGATGTAAATATGAAAAGACAGAGCATCCTTCAAAAATATCAAGGAGATGATCTTCTTGAATTTTCGAAAGTTTTAAAAACTGAGTGGAAGAAAAAAACAGGGGAAGATATACCTGATTTAATTTTACTGATGCTTTTGAATCAAAACTAATAATGTAATGGACAAGGAGGGAAAGCTGGATTAGAAAATTGGCATTTAAAAATAAAATGCTTAACTTTGTCCGGTTTTAGCATCAAAAATACTTAAATAATTCAGACTATGTGTGGAATTGTAGGTTACATAGGTCATCAAGAGGCTTATCCCATCTTAATTAAGGGGTTGCATCGACTCGAATACCGCGGGTATGACAGTGCAGGCATTGCATTAATCAATCCCACCGGCGAATTAAATATCTATAAAACGAAAGGACGGGTGTCGGATTTAGAAGAATTTTGTACCGGCAAAGACATTTCCGGCACGATTGGCATTGCTCACACGCGCTGGGCAACACACGGCGAACCCAACAATGCCAACGCGCACCCACACTATTCCGAATCGGAAAATTTGGCACTGATACACAACGGCATCATTGAAAATTATAGCGTGCTCAAAGAACAGCTTGTGCAGAAAGGCTATCATTTTCACAGCCAGACAGATACCGAAGTCTTGATTCAACTGATAGAATATATCAAAACGTTGAACAACGTGGATTTATGTACGGCGGTGCAATTGGCATTGGGACAAGTCATCGGCGCTTATGCTATTGCTGTGATGGAAAAAGGCAATCCCAATCAAATCATCGCGGCACGCAAAAGCAGTCCGTTGGTGTTGGGCATTGGTGACAATGAATTTTTTATTGGCTCCGACGCCTCGCCTATCATTGAATTTACCAACAAAGTCATCTACCTGGAAGACGAAGAAATCGCCATCATCAAGCGCAATGAAGAACCTAAAATCGTTACGATAGGCAATGTAGAAAAAACGCATGAAATCATCCAGTTGGAGCTTAGCCTCAGTCAATTGGAAAAAGAGGGCTATCCCCATTTCATGTTGAAAGAGATTTTTGAACAGCCCAACCGGTTGCGCGATTGTATGCGTGGACGGGTAGATGTGACCGGCAACCACATCGTCTTATCGGGCATTATTGATTATCGCGAAAAATTTCTGAATGCCAAACGCATCCTGATTTTAGCTTGCGGCACATCCTGGCATGCCGGATTGATTGGGGAATACTTGATTGAGGAAATTTGTCGCATACCGGTAGAAGTGGAGTATTCGTCGGAATTTCGCTACCGGAATCCTATTATTTATCCCGGCGATATTGTGATTGCCATTTCTCAATCGGGCGAAACAGCCGACACGCTTGCTGCCATCGAACAGGCGAAACAGCAAGGTGCATTTGTGTATGGCATCTGCAATGTGGTGGGGTCTTCGATTGCCCGAAACACGCACTCCGGGTCGTATACGCACGTGGGTCCCGAAATCGGCGTGGCATCGACCAAGGCGTTTACGGCGCAATTGTGTGTGTTGGCGATGCTGGCGTTGTGTATTGCCCGCGAGCGGAAAACCATTCCCGAAACCCATATTTTGGAATTGCTCAACGAACTGACCCGGATTCCGAATAAGATTGAACGGATACTTCAATCCGACGACAGTATTCAAAAATTGTCCAATATATTTACCTACGCCCACAATTTTATCTATTTGGGTCGCGGCTACAACTATCCGGTAGCATTGGAAGGCGCATTGAAATTGAAGGAAATTTCCTATATTCACGCCGAAGGGTATCCGGCCGCCGAAATGAAGCACGGCCCCATCGCGCTCATCGACAATGAGATGCCGGTAGTGGTGGTGGCTACGGACAACGATATGTACGAAAAAGTCATCAGCAATATTCAAGAAATAAAAGCTCGCAACGGACGGGTCATCGCCATTGTCAGCGAATCGGATAC
Source organism: Candidatus Symbiothrix sp. (assembly GCA_031261285.1). GTDB lineage: Bacteria > Bacteroidota > Bacteroidia > Bacteroidales > Azobacteroidaceae > Azobacteroides. Next base: position 4,659 of record JAISKM010000078.1, read on the forward strand.
GGTCGTCAAAACCATTGCCGATTATGTGATTGAAGTGCCCACCACGGCCGATTGCTTCGACCCGCTGTTGACCACCATTCCGTTGCAATTGTTGTCGTATCATATTGCCGTAAACAAGCGGCGTGATGTGGATATGCCGCGAAATCTTGCCAAATCGGTCACGGTGGAATAAATTATGTGGTTGGGGCGACCCTTGTGGTCGCCCTCAACCGGATGCAAAAAAAATTAAATAATATGTCTTGGAGAAAATTAACAGAAAATGAAATAGCGGTTTTGACTGCACAGTTTTGCCGGTGTGATGATTGGAGTCAGATACATGTTGTAGAAGGTTTTAATCCGAACTTTGTTTGCAACAGCAATTTTTCGGGCGAAGTGTTCATTGGGCTTTTTGAAAAAGAGATCACATTTTTTGGTGGTGTAAAGAAACATTCTGGGATTTTTAATGCGACCATTCACAATTGCAACATCGGAAATAACGTTTATATCGGACAAATACGGAATTATATTGCCAACTACAACATTGCCGATGATGTGGTGATTGAGAATGTGGATTTACTGGCTGTAGACGGCGTAAGCAGTTTTGGTAACGGCACGTTGGTGAGCGTTCTCAATGAAACCGGCGGTCGGGAATTACCGATTTACGATCACTTGTCGGCACATTTGGCTTATATTCTGGCACTTTACCGGCATCGACCAATGGTTATTGACAAACTGACGGCGATGATTAACGATTACGTGCAGTCGGTGTCGTCCGAAAAAGGCACGGTCGGCAAAAACGCCCGCCTGACAAATTGCCGAACGTTGCGCAATTTACGCATCGGCGATTATGCCCGCTTGGACGGGATTTATCGCGTGACAAACGGCACTATCAACAGTAATGAAGCGGCTCCGACCTATTTTGGACCGGGAGTGATTGCCGAAAATTTCATTGCTTCGACCGGCTCGGAAGTCACGCAGGGTGCCGTCGTGTTCGATTCATTCATCGGGCAAGGCTGCCTGTTGGGTAAACAATATTCTGCCGAAAACTCCCTGTTTTTCGCCAATTGTCAGGGCATGCACGGCGAAGCCTGTGCGATTTTTGCGGGACCCTTCACGGTCACGCACCACAAATCAACTCTACTGATTGCCGGTTATTTCTCGTTTTTGAATGCCGGAAGCGGTTCGAATCAGAGCAATCACATGTACAAATTAGGACCCATCCATCAAGGCATTGTGGAGCGCGGCTCGAAAACTACCAGCGATTCCTACATCCTCTGGCCGGCTAAAATAGGTCCGTTTACACTGGTCATGGGGCGACACTACAAACATTCCGACACCTCCAGCCTGCCATTTTCCTACCTGATTGAAAGTGGCGATGACAGCGTGCTGGTGCCGGGAGCCAATCTGCGCAGTGTCGGTACGGTACGCGATGCACAAAAATGGCCACAGCGCGACAAACGCAAAGATCCGCACAAACTGGATCATATCAATTACAATTTACTGAGTCCGTTTACGATCCATCGCATGATTCAGGCGTTAGATATTTTGCAGATGTTGAAAAAAATATCGGGCGCAACCTCCGATTTTTATTCCTATCAAAGTGCCAAAATTAAACCGAGTTCGTTGGAGAGCGGTTTGAAACTGTATACGATGGCGATTGATAAATTTCTGGGCAATTCGATTATTAAACGGCTCGAAAACAGGCACTTTGAAAACGATGAGGCGATCCGTGAACGCCTGCGCCCGGACATCCCAACCGGCACCGGCGAATGGTTGGATTTGGCAGGGTTGATTGCGCCCAAAAGCGCGATCGAACAACTGCTGACAAACATCGAAACGGGCGCTATCACGTCGCTGGAAACCATTGCGCAAACGTTTGAAGTCCTGCACCAAAATTATTATACTTACGAATGGACCTGGGCAATCGAACAACTACAAAAACGGATTGGAAAAACCATTGCTGAAATGACTGCCGCCGATGTAATTGCGCTCGTAGAGACCTGGAAAAAGAGTGTGGTAGAGCTTGACCAATTTCTATATGACGACGCTAAAAAAGAATTTTCGCTCAACGCAAAAATAGGTTTTGGCATTGACGGTGGCGAAAATGCGCGCAATCTTGATTTCGAGCAGGTTCGCGGCGAATTTGAACAAAATGCGTTCGTGGGTGAAATTTTGGAACATATCCGTCGCAAAACAGCATTGGGAGATGAACTAATCAGCCGGCTGACACCGGTTTTAGAAGGCAACTAATTCGGAAAATTGACAACAAATCGCCTGCTCTAATTGTTTTATCTATAAATAAATACATACTATTATGGAACACAAAAAAGTGCAAGAAGGGAGCCACGCCGCTCCGGAGACGTATTACATCGCGATTCAGAAAAATGGTCCTTATTTGGTGTACGGCAAACCGCCTATCAATCATGAATTGTTGATTCCCGACGAAACAGGCTGGTCGTGGAGCTATCAGCAGGGCGAAAAAGTAGAAGATTGCGAATCGCCAATTGCGTTGTGCCGCTGCGGACAGTCGAAGCACAAACCGTGTTGCGACGGCACGCACGAAGACGTCGAATGGGACGCTGCGGAAACGGCAGCTAAAGACACAATCGCGCCTCAGCAGTTCACAAATCAGGATTTCATTCTCAACGACAACAAAGAATATTGCGCCACCGCCCGTTTTTGCGACGGACATGGCGACATTTGGCATTTATTGCAGAAAAAAGAGCTGACAGAAGGCGAAAAAAACACCGTCAAACATCAGGGCAAACACTGTCCTTCCGGACGTTTGCGCCTGCAAAATGCGACGACCGGCGAAATCTACGAACCGAAATTTGACCCCGGCATCGGCATTTTGGAAGATCCTGTACTGAAAGTGAGCGGTCCGATTTGGGTGAAAGGCGGTATTCGGGTGCAAAGTGCCGGCGGCGAAAGTTACACCATCCGCAACCGTGTGACGCTCTGTCGCTGCGGACACTCGTCCAACAAGCCTTTCTGCGACGGCACCCACGTCACAATCTGCTTCAAAGACAGCAAATTTCACATCGACGACAAAGTGAAGGATGTGGCGGCGCAGGCTTACGAAAAAATCAAGGATGATATGTAAATAATCCATCTTGAACTGTGATTAAACAGATTAGATGATTTACTATGATTTTTTTAATCATAGCCCTCAAAAAATCATTAAAATCACAGTTCAAGATGGAAATTATTTTGTATCTTTGCACTATGAATTTTACAACTGATTTTGTTCATCTCCACGTCCACTCGCACTATTCGCAGCTGGACGGCATGTCGACCATTCCCGGACTTGTGGATAAGGCTTTGAAGTGCGGCATGAAAGCGCTGGCTGTTACCGACCACGGCAATATGTATGGCGCGAAAGAATTTTACGATTACGTCCACAAGAAAAATAAAGACAAGGCAGACGACGAAAAAATCAAGCCTATTTTGGGCGTAGAAGCCTATTGTGCGCGCCGGTCGCGGTTTGACAAGACAGCCAAAGAAGACGGTAGCGGTTGGCATTTGGTGTTGTTGGCAAAAAATAAACAAGGCTACAAAAATCTCTGTAAACTCGTTTCTACGTCGTGGATTGATGGTTTTTATTACCGTCCACGCATTGATAAGGACGTGTTGGAGCAATACCACGAAGGACTGATTGTGGCTTCCGCTTGCTTGGGAGGCGAAATTCCGCGCAAAATTGCAGACGGCGATATTCAAGGCGCAGAGGATGCCATTTTGTGGTTCAAAAAACTGTTTGGCGACGATTTTTATTTGGAACTCCAACGTCACAAAACCGACGTGCCCGGAGGCGATCAGGAAGTGTATCAACAGCAGAAAGTGATTAATCCAATCATTTTAGAACTTGCCAAAAAGACGAATACGAAAGTTATTTGCACCAACGACGTGCATTTTGTGGAAGAGGAACACGCCGAAGCGCACGACCGGCTGATTTGTCTTGGCACAGGCAAAAACTTGGACGACCCCAAGCGGATGCGCTACACCAAACAGGAGTGGTTTAAGACGCCTGAAGAGATGAACGCTATTTTTAGCGATTTGCCCGAAGTGCTGGCCAATACGCTGGAAATTGCGAACAAAGTGGAAACGTACAGCATTGATTCGGATGCCCTGATGCCCGCTTTCGCGATTCCGGAAGACTTTGGAACGGAGGAACACTACCGCGCAAAATTCACCGAAGACGATTTGCGCGCAGAATTTAATAAGGAAGACGCAAAACGGTTTGACAAACTTGGCGGCTACGATAAAGTGATTCGCATCAAGCTGGAAGCCGACTATTTGCGCGACCTGACGCTCAAAAAAGCGCCTGCCCGCTACGGCGACCCGGTGCCCGCCGACGTGCTCGAACGCATCGAATTTGAATTGGAGACGATGAAAACGATGGGATTTCCGGGTTATTTCCTTATTGTACAAGACTTTATACAGGCAGCCCGCGACATGGACGTGGCAGTGGGACCCGGACGTGGTTCGGCTGCCGGCTCGGTGGTGTCGTATTGCCTCGGCATCACAGACATCGACCCGCTGAAATACGATTTGCTGTTTGAGCGTTTCCTCAACCCCGACCGTATTTCCATGCCCGATATTGATATTGACTTCGACGACGACGGACGGGAAAACGTACTTCGTTGGGTGACCGACAAATATGGCAAAAAAAATGTGGCACGTATCGTGACCTACGGCAATATGGCGACGAAATCGGCCATCAAAGACGTGGCACGCGTGCAAGGCGTCCCTATCCCCGAAGCCGAACGCTTGGTGAAACTGATTCCCGAACACATCAATGCCAAAGATAAAAACGGCAAAGAGTTAAAGGTCAATATCAAAAACAGCATCGCCCACGTTCCGGAACTGCAAGAGGCGCGTCATTCAACCAATCGCACAATTTCCGACGTGTTGAAATATGCAGAAATGCTTGAGGGAACCGTTCGCCAAACAGGTGTGCATGCCTGTGGTGTGATTATTGGGGCAGACGACCTGACGAATTACATTCCGTTGGCAACCGCCAAAGAAAAAGGCACAGACGAAGATTTGTTGGTTACACAATATGAAGGCACTGTTATCGAATCGGTAGGATTGATTAAAATGGACTTTCTGGGCTTAAAAACTCTGTCTATCATCAAGGAAGCCCTCTCCAACATCAAAAAATCCAAAGGCATCGACATTGATATTTCAGCCATTCCGATTGACGACAAAAAGACGTACGAACTTTACAGCAAAGGGCAGACCATCGGGACGTTCCAGTTTGAGTCGCCGGGGATGCAGAAATACCTGCGCGACCTTCAGCCGACCAAATTTGAAGACCTGATTGCGATGAATGCACTCTATCGGCCGGGGCCAATGGGCTACATCCCCGATTTCATCGACCGCAAACAGGGTCGTAAACCCATCGTGTACGATTTTCCGGAAATGGAATCGCGTTTGAAAGATACCTACGGAATCACGGTGTATCAAGAACAGGTCATGCTTTTAAGTCGCGACTTGGCGGGTTTCACTCGCGGTCAGTCCGACGAATTACGCAAGGCAATGGGTAAAAAACTCGTCGATAAAATGGCGACTTTGAAAACTAAATTCATCGACGGAGCCACTGCAAAAGGCTTTGCAGCAGACAAATTGGAGAAAATTTGGAGCGACTGGGCAGAATTTGCCAAATATGCGTTCAACAAATCGCACGCGACCTGCTATTCGTGGATTGCCTACCAAACGGCCTATCTGAAAGCGCATTATCCGGCAGAATTTTTGGCAGCCAACCTCACGCGCAACCTCGACAACATTTCGGAAGTCACAAAATTCATGGACGAGTGTCGCGCCATGGGCACAAAAGTGTTGGGACCGGACGTCAACGAGTCGGATTTGAACTTCACCGTCAACAAATCGGGCGACATCCGCTTTGGATTGGGCGGTATCAAGGGCGTTGGTCGCAATGCAGTGGAAGCCATCGTGAAAGAGCGTGATGCCAATGGTCCGTTCAAAAGCATTTTCGATTTTGTAGAACGTGTCAATCTGACGGCGTGCAACAAGCGAAACATCGAATCCTTGAGCCTTGCTGGGGCTTTTGACAACTTTTCGGAAGTGAGTCGCGAACAAATTTTTGGTCAAAATGCCAAAGGCGAAGTGTTTTCCGACACGCTCGCCAACTACGGCAGCAAGTTTCAAAACGACAAAAATTCGGCAATGACATCGCTGTTTGGAGGCGTGGATGCAATCGAGATTGCCAAACCCCAAATTCCGAGAGCTGAATCTTGGAGCACGCTTGAGCGACTGAACAAGGAGAAGGAGTTGGTCGGCATTTATTTGTCGTCCCACCCGCTCGACGACTATTATATCGCGTTGAATTATTTGTGTTCGGTGAAAATGAAAGAGTTTGCAGAGGCAAAAGAAACGCATGTCAATCAGGAAGTGACCATCGGTGGCATCGTGACAAGCTATAACGAGCGCACCACCAAAACGGGCAATCCCTTCGGCATTATCAAATTGGAAGATTTTTCAGGCACCGGTGAAATAGCCCTTTTCGGAAAAGAATTTACCACCTATCGCAATTATGGTGTTCCGAATATGATTTTACAAATCAAAGGTGTATTTCAGCCAAGTCAATGGGATCCGAGCAGAATCAATTTTCAAATTCGCTCGATTCAGCCGTTGAGCGAGATGAAAAATACCATTGTCAACAAACTCACCATCACCGTGCCGCTATCGAAATTAGACGACGAATTGATGGCAGAATTGACCGCGTTGCTGAAAGAAAATCCGGGCAATAGCTCACTGTTTTTCAAGATAGAAGACACCGAAAGCAACCTCTCTCTGTCGCTGGCTTCGTCTCAAGGCAAATATCTGGTAGATAAAAACATTGTCCGTTATTTGGAAGATCATCAGATAGAGTTTAGCATTAATTAAAATAAAAACAATTCCCATCAACCTCATTACCCAATTGAAATGAAACGAAAAAAAATTGAGTAACGAGGTTTCTGGGAATTTTTTAGTTTAAAAAGAAAGACCCACTCAGGCAAAAAATGAAACGAATTAAAATAAATCCCGGCGGGTCTTCTTTCTTTAAATATTAAATGTTGCGCACACAGCGCGCAGTCAACCTATAATCATCAAAATTATTTATATAAGGAAGTGTATAAAGGGAACTCGACCCCGTCTTACGATTAAACATGTAATGAGTTCCAGTGTATCCAACTGATGAGTCAAATAGATCGTTGATTTGATTGAAATACCCCAAACCCGAGCCAGCATTACTCATAATTCCAGCTAACTGGTTTTCAGCTTTCCAGTCTTCTAAGGCTGCATCGTGGGCATCGGTAGACGGTTCGTCTCCCATTCTTATCAAGCTGTTCCAGTTTGCAACCAGCAAATCATAGTCATTTCGTGTTGGACAACGCCAATTCATACCATTATCAGTTGTATTCATTTCACTGCATACTCTTATTGCTCTCGACCATGTGTAATAGTATCCCCGTGTCGGGTAATTAGTACAATCATTATTATAGCACATGTATGCTTGACCAGATTCTCTTAAATTAGTAGTTATCCAACACAAGTTTGTTAAACCGCCATTGGCGTAGACTGCGGTATTGTAAACTTGACCTGATGGAGCTGTAAAAAGCTTTCCACAATCGCCCGGTGTAGGAGTTGGGGTTAAACCTGCGGATTGCCAAGCACTACCATTGTAAGTATAAGTTTTTTTGTCTGCTTTGCTGTAGACCAACATACCTTCTTTACGCAATGTAACGTCTGTAGTATCAACAACTTGTGGCAACATCAGTCCACCCATCGAACCATCTAACTCCAACACTGCGCCGGTAGTCACTCCTATTTCAATATCGCCCCCGATTTTAACTTGTGCATTTGCGATAATTTGCCCACAGATGCAGACAAACACCAATAATATTATCTTTTTCATTACAATTTTTTTAGTTTTATGAATAATTTGTTATTGTTTTGTCCAGTCGAAAAAATTTCGCATACACACATAAAAAAAGCGCGGACAAAATTCAATTTATCCGTTGTACGAGGTCTTCAACTACCTAAACGATCAAATAAATTGAATTAAGCCCACGCCAATCGGCGTGAACGTATTCACTCTATTCTTGAACGTTTTTGAAAGTGTTGAAGTTTCGTACAACAAGAATAAAAGCTAACGCTTTTTCCAAAATGTCTTTAAAATGTGTGTATTAACACATTAGTTTATATCATACGTCTATATTTTTTACTTTATATTTATATTATGGGATTGCGGGTCAAGTCCGCAATAATAGTACAAAGGTACGAACTATTTTTGAATTACCAAACAAAAATGGGATTTTTTTTGAAACTACCAACTGGTTTGTAAAAATAAATAAAAATATACTACGGAGGGATAGGGCTTTTTTAAATGATAGATTAAAATATAATCTTTTTTAACAAAAATAGTTGGAGAAATAGTGCGTAATTCAAAAAAAATGACTAATTTTGTGCTCTGAAATTCAACGTAATACATGTCGAGTCAAAAAAAAATAAAAACAGCACTGGTTTCCGTCTTTCATAAGGATGGATTGGACGAAATACTTACTCAATTGTACCGCGATGGCGTGGTGTTTTATTCGACCGGAGGCACACAAACTTTCATCGAATCACTTGGAATGCCTTGCCGCACAGTTGAAAATTTGACAGGTTATCCGTCTATTTTGGGAGGACGTGTGAAAACGCTGCATCCGAAAGTATTTGGCGGCATCCTCAATCGTCGCGACAATCCTACCGACAAGCAACAAATCAAAGAGTGGGACATTCCTGAAATCGATTTAGTGATCGTGGATTTGTATCCGTTCTCTGAAACTGTCGCATCCGGAGCACCGGAAGCCGACATCATCGAAAAAATCGACATCGGAGGCATCTCACTCATTCGCGCAGCTGCGAAAAATTTCAACGATGTGGTGATTGTCGCCTCCAAAAATCAATACGGCGCATTGAATCAATTGCTAACCGAAAAAGGGGCTAATTCAACACTTGACGACCGCAAATGGTTTGCCAAAGAGGCGTTCGCTGTGTCGTCGGGCTATGACACGGCGATTTTCAACTATTTTGACGGAACGACACCCAAGACAGACGAACTCAACGATACGACCTATTTCCGTCAAGCTTACGATAAAGTAATGCCGTTGCGCTACGGCGAAAACCCGCATCAAAAAGGCGTGTTCTATGGTGATTTCGATGCACTGTTTAAACAACTTCACGGCAAAGAAATTTCTTACAATAATTTATTGGACATTAACGCGGCCATTGACTTGATTTCGGAATTTGACGAATTGACGTTCGCCGTTTTGAAACACAACAATGCCTGCGGCATTGCTTCGCGCCCGACTGTGAAAGCGGCGTGGGAAGCCGCCCTTGCGGGCGATCCGGTCTCCGCCTTCGGCGGTGTCCTGATTTGCAACGCGCCGATTGACGCTATGGCAGCCGAAGAAATCAACAAGATTTTCTTGGAAGTGATCATTGCTCCGGCTTACGATGCGGATGCGCTGGAGATTCTGAAACAGAAAAAGAATCGCATTATTTTAGTGCTGAAGAATGGAGGGATTGCGGGTCAAGCCCGCAATGACGGCTCTGTTGGTACTAAAACCGGCGCCGGTGCGGATTGTCATTGCGTTGCGGGCTGCGACCCGCAATCTCACCAGCAATCCCCTGACAATCATACTGTTCAATTCCGCTCACTGCTGAACGGCGCATTGGTGCAGGATAAAGATTTGAGCATTCAAACAAAAGCCGATTTGAAAACGGTGACGGTAAAATCTCCTACGGCTGCGCAGGTGGACGATTTGCTGTTTGCCAACAAATTGGTCAAAAATACGAAATCCAACGCCATCGTTTTGGCGAAAGATAAACAGTTGTGCGCCAGCGGAGTAGGTCAGACTTCTCGCATCGACGCACTGAAACAGGCCATCGCCAAAGCACACGAGTTTGGATTTGATCTGAACGGTGCCGTGATGGCGTCCGACGCGTTTTTCCCGTTCCCCGATTGCGTGGAAGTGGCGAAACAAGCCGGCATCACCGCAGTCATTCAGCCGGGCGGGTCGATTAAAGACGACTTGTCGATTGAGTATTGCAACAACAACGATTTAGTAATGGTTACGACGGGTGTCCGTCATTTTAAACATTAAAATATAATGGGATTATTTTCATTTACACAAGAAATAGCCATCGACTTAGGTACAGCGAACACCATCATCATCCAGAATGGTAAAATCGTGGTCGATGAACCTTCAGTGGTTGCTTTGGACAATCGTACCGAAAAATTGATCGCGATTGGCGCGGAAGCCCAACGAATGCACGGGAAAACACACCCTAACATCAAAACTATCCGCCCGTTACGCGACGGTGTGATTGCCGATTTCTATGCTGCCGAACAGATGATTCGCGGCATGATCAAGAAAATTAACAACAACAATCACCTGTTTGCGCCCTCGTTGCGCATCGTGGTTTGTATCCCGTCAGGAAGTACGGAAGTTGAAATTCGTGCGGTGCGCGACTCGGCAGAACACGCCGGTGGCCGCGATGTCTACATGATTTACGAACCGATGGCTGCCGCAATTGGTATCGGATTGGACGTGGAGGCTCCAGAAGGCAATATGATTGTGGATATAGGCGGTGGAACAACGGAAATCGCCGTGATTTCGCTGGGTGGTATTGTGTCGAACAAATCTATCCGCATTGCAGGGGACGATTTGACGGCTGATATTTTGGAATACATGGGACGCCAACACAACATGAAAGTGGGCGAACGCACCGCCGAATTGATTAAAATCAATGTCGGTTCCGCGATGGTCACGCTGGAAGATCCCCCCGAAGATTACATCGTGTTTGGTCCGAACCGTATGACCGCACTCCCGATGGAAGTGCCCGTGTCGTATCAGGAAATCGCACACTGCTTGGACAAATCGGTGTCGAAAATCGAAATGGCTGTGTTGAGCGCATTGGAAAACACGCCGCCCGAATTGTATGCCGATATTGTGCGCAACGGAATTTACCTCGCAGGAGGTGGCGCGTTGCTGAAAGGATTGGATAAACGTTTGCAAGATAAAATCAATATTCCGTTCCACATTGCCGAAGATCCGTTGCACGCGGTGGCAAAAGGAACAGGGATTGCATTGAAAAATATCAACAAGTATAAATTCTTGATTCGCTAATTTGATTTGATAAATTGAAAAACTTATTCAGTTTTATTTTCAAAAATCTACATTGGTTGCTGTTTATTTTCTTGCTTTTTATGTCTATCATGCTGATTGTCAACAACAATCGGTTTCAACGTAGCAAATATCTGGCAGCAGCCCAAGAGGTCACGGGGCAGTTCTACGCTGTGACCGGCTCTTTTTATGCCTACACCAATCTAAAGTCGACCAACGAGGACATGATGCATCGCATCGCCGAATTGGAATATCAGATTTACGACTACCGGCAAGCGTTGAACTTGGCTGACGACACGGTGCGCTCGGGCGGCATTAACATTGACTCGTCCGACGACCAGATTTATCAGTGGCTTCCGGCAAAAATAATTAACAGCAGCATTTCCAAGTTAGATAATTACCTGACACTTGACAAAGGAGCGCAAGACAGCATTCAGCCGGACATGGGCGTTGTTTCTTCCAGAGGGATTGTGGGCGTCGTCATGAGTACCTCGTCGCATTTTTCACGTGTGATTCCGGTGTTGAACGAAAAATTTCAGTTGAATTGTATGGTCAAAAACAGCAATGCGTTTGGTCCATTGGTGTGGAACGGAGGCGACCCTCGCTACACCTATTTAACTGAACTTCCGCGCCATGTGACGTTTGAAGTGGGCGACACGATTGTGACCAGCGGTTATTCCGCTGTTTTCCCACCCGGGCTGTTGGTCGGCACGATTTCCGACTTTGAACGCCAAACAGACGACAATTACAACACCTTGAAAGTCAAGCTATTTACTGATTTCAGTACGCTCAGCGATGTGATGATCGTGAAAAATAAATACCAGCAGGAGCAAAAGAAATTGGAGAGTAACGAAGTGCAATAAATTTAAAGGTTACAAATTGTTGGGATAACCAAAAAATCAGTACCTTTGCAACATATAAAATACTGAATGATAACAAAAGAATATATTAGAGAATTGAAACACAGAGGGAATGGCGATATTTCCAGCCTTGTTAGCAACCAGCATGATGTTGGAAGCATTAATTTTATTCTTGAAAATTTGGGGCAATTGCCCGAAAATTTTAATCCTGATTTCTTGTATAGCCTTTTAAATCATCAACATGCACAAGTCCGGCTAAATGCTGTCAAAAATATTGGAAAACTCAACGAAAAATCAGATGTGAATAGCCTTATTGGTCTTTACAAGCGCGAAATAGATACAACTGTTAAAAGAGAAATCGTATCGTCAATCGGCAGACAGAGACAATCAACAAACAAATCACTTCTTTTTGGATTCTTGGAAGATGATGACCCCAAAATTGTTTGCCAAGCTATTCGCGGGCTACTCGTTTTTGAAAGCAATAAAGAAGTTGAAGAGCATTTGCGACCGCTCATAAATCATCCAAATGAAATGGTTAGGACGGTAATTTATAAAGAATATTTTGCAAAGGAAAATCAGAAACAAAGCGTTTTGCCACATACTGAAACGTATGATTTTTTGAAAAACACTGTTGTAAATGCCGATGTTCTAGAAGCCTTAAAATCAGTCCCCGATGAAAGTGTGCATTTAACTTTTACTTCTCCTCCTTATTATAATGCACGAGACTATTCTATTTATCCGAGTTATCAGGCTTATTTGGAATTTTTAGAAACAGTTTTTAAGGAAACGCACAGAATTACTAAAGAGGGCAGATTTTTGATAGTAAATACTTCGCCGATAATTATTCCGCGCGTTAGTCGTTCTCATTCAAGCAAGCGCTATGGTATTCCTTTCGATTTGCACCCTTATTTGGTAAAAAATGGTTGGGAGTTTATTGACGATATTGTTTGGCTAAAGCCCGAAGCAAGCGTAAAAAACCGAGTTGGAGGATTTATGCAACACCGTAAACCATTGGGTTATAAACCCAATTCTGTAACAGAATATTTAATGGTCTATCGTAAATCTACTGAAAAGTTATTAGATTGGAATATAAGAAATTATGATTGCAAAACGGTTGAAGAAAGCAAAGTTGCAGATGGTTATGAAACAAATAATGTTTGGAAAATCGACCCTTGTTTTGATAAAGTACATTCAGCAATTTTTCCTGTTGAATTATGCAAAAGAGTAATTCAATACTATTCATACAAAGGCGATTTAGTTTTTGATCCATTTGGAGGGAGCGGAACCGTTGGCAAGACAGCAAAAGCATTAGAGAGACTCTTTTTCTTAACAGAGCAAGAGCCTAAGTATTTTGAATATATGCAGTCCAAACAAAAGGCTCAAAGTGTGTTCAAAGAGCGTGCAACGAGATTTTTAACATTAGAACAATTTAAAAAAATAGCAAAATGACACTTACGGATACAGTTGTAAAGAACATTATCACACGTGTGATAAAATCGCAGGATTACCGTATTGAAATAGTAAATCTGATTAATGCGGAATTTTTGCAATTTGCAGTGGATTTTTTCAAAAAAATAGTTGCGGCAAAACTCAATTCTGAAAATATTACAATTGATTGGTATCGTAAGGCTTTTATGGGTACAGATTTATCCACCGACGAAATTGCAATCAACTCCGGCCTTAATAAAAAGACAATCAGCAATATGTATGGGTCCGCAACAAGGACAATTGTTATTGAAGCAGCTAACGAACATTTTGAATCATTGTACAATAACATTCAAGCACTTGTGGAAATGGAAAAGGAAATAGATTTGACCTTGACGATTAAAATGAAGGGTGTGAGCGTTGATTTGAATGTGAGCGAAAGCCTAATCATTATTAATACATTGGCCGTAAAACGTGCAGCACTACGTGGTGGATTTTGGAGTACTGCAGGTAAAAGTGCTGAAAAATATTTGATGCTCACACTTTGCAAGTTGTATAACGTTGATGAAAAATATTACGACGCCTCTCATTTTGTGAAAGACAAGGGTAAAAAAGTTGATAGAGAAATTGATTTTTATTTGTTAAACAATGGGAAAGAGTACTTGTGCGAAGTAAAACTGATGGGTAAGGGAAATCCAGAAAGTGCAGATGCCATTATAGCAAGAGATAGTAACGTGTTCGTTGCCGATACTCTTTCTCAACAAAATAAAAATCAATGTGATCAATTGGGCATAAATTGGGTTGCTTTGCGTGATCCGGAAGGTTTTAGACGTTTTAAATTGGCATTGGATAAGTTGGGTATTCCAAATACTGATTACCAGGGAAATTTAGACACAGATCTGCCAATAATTTTAAAAAAGTTGTTTTGAAAGTTTTCCCCAAGTATATATGAATTGATAAATAAAAATACATGAGAAGACAAACAGTAGATTCGTCAAATTTAGCCTCAATAGGCTCTGATGCAGAGAATGAAATTCTTGAAGTAGAATTTAGTCATGGTGGTGTATATCAATATTTTGATGTATCGGAAGATGTTTATGAAAAATTAATGAATGCCGATTCACATGGAAAATATTTTTCGACAAATGTTAGGAATGATTACAAATATCAAAAAATGTAGTTATGAAAAGGTATGCAAACGATATTACACCAAATGTGAGGTATAATTATGATTAGTAAAATTGAATCTATAAATGATTTTGGAATTTATAAAAATTTCAATTGGAATTCTGTATCATCCATAGATGAGTTTAAGGCTAAAAATATCATATATGGTTGGAATTATTCGGGAAAAACTACTTTCTCTCGCATTTTTAGCTCTTTAAGAGACAAAGAAATATATAAAGACTTCCAAAACGGAGATTTTAAAGTGACAACAGGGAATGGGACTTTCAATAAATCAAATATAGAATCATTTCCTTATGGTGTTTTGGTTTTTAACTCAGATTATATAAAAGAGAATCTCAAATGGGACTATGACGAGAATATTAATGCTATCTTCTTTGAAGTGGGTGAAGATGCAAAAATTGCACTAAAAATTGAAGAATTAGAAAATTTAATACTCAAGATTAATGGTTCTGATTCAATCGTTGGAAAGAAAAGTAAGTTTCAAAAAACAATCAATACTTATGAATTTTTTGAGGATACTCTGTTCACAGAGGAGGCGAAGAAAATTAAAGATGACCATTTTATTAGTCTCATAAATTTCAATAAAACCAATTTAAAGAAAATCAAAGACTATATCATAAATAACATTGACAACCAAATAATTAAGGATAAAAAAGTCCTCGCGAAAACAAGCAAAATCATTAAAATAGAGAAACCTAAACCTATTATAGACGAGATAGTATTTAATAACAACTACGATGAAATAGAAAAAAAAGTAAATGAAATTCTCTCTACAACACCAACGAAATCCGACATAATAGCAATTTTAGACAAAAGAAAAGATGCTTATGATTGGGTAAGAAATGGATTAAAAATTCATGGGACAGAGAAAAAATGTTTTTTCTGTGATAATACAATTTTGGATGAACGGATAAATTTATTAAATCTGTATTTTGAAAACCAAGCTTCTATTTTAAAAGAAAAATGTCGAGGTATAATACATCGATTAAATGAGGAAATAGAGAGTATTGACAAACTTAATTTTCCAAATAGTCATAATGATTTTAACGAGGGATTTCAGGAAGAATATACAGTATTAAAACAAAAGATTGATAATTTACTTAATGATTATGTAATATATTTACAGTCACTAATAAAGAAGATTAACAATAAGGTTGAAAAGAATATTTATACTCCATTATCTCCCATTAAAAAATTTGATATAAATACTATATCTCAGAAAATAGAATTACTGAATAATCTTATCAAAGATAATAATAAATTCTCAATGGAATTTAATACTATTATTGAAAAAGAAAGGGATAAATATAAAAATCATTTAGTTGCAAATTTCTTAAAATCAACCCAATATATTACAAAAGAATCCAAAGCAAAAAAGGCGTATGTGGAAATAGAAAAATTAGACAAAGAGATAGAAAAATATCAAAAAGAAATTAATCGTTTGAAAGCTTTAAAAGAGAGCGATTCCGAAGGATGTGCTCAGTTTAATTCTTTTGTTCAAAGTTTTTTAAGCAGAGATGATATAGAAATCAAGCTGAATGAAGAAACTCGAAAATTCAACTTGTTAAGAGGAAATGAATTAGCCAAAAATTTAAGTGAAGGCGAAAAGATGGCAATTTCCTTTTCTCATTTTTTAGTAACAATAAAAGCAATAAAAGGGCAAAACAAGTTTCAAGATTATATTGTTTTTATTGATGACCCTATTTCAAGTTTAGATGGAAATCATATTTTCCAAATTAATTCATTACTGAAAGAAACTTTCTTTGCACAAATCTCTGACCCAAATCAATCAAATCAATTAGTGTGGAATTTAATGTGTAAGCAACTATTTGTCTCCACTCATAATTTTGATTTTTTCAATTTGCTAAAGGAGTTGCCTAAAAAAGGATACAAAAAAGAATCAAGATATTTTATTTCTCGAAAAATAAATGAAGCATTCTTAGAAAATTTACCTGCTGTGTATAACAATTATCAGTCTGAATATCATTATTTGTTTGGAGAAATTATGAGTTTTTACAACGATACAAATAAGCCAGCATATCCTAAACTTCTTTTAATGCCGAATGTATTGAGACGTTTTTTGGAAATGTACACTTTGACTCAGTATCCAATTAATGATGAATTAGATACAAGAGCAGATAAAATTTTTGGAAAACAATTATCAAAAAGAATCTGTAAGCCTTTTCATTATTTTAGCCATTTTAATAATATTGATAGAATAACAAAACAAAGTGAGTTTATCGCGGATATAAGCAAAGCCTGTGAAGAATTAATCAATCATTTTGAAAAAATAGATGACAATCATTATCAAGCATTAAAACAATCAATTAGTTAATTATGTCAACAATAAAATTAAATCAACAACTCAATCGAGTAGAAATAAAAGAGTTTGAAATAGAGAATCCAATTGTATTCAACTATTTCAACAATTTACCTGCTAATGAACGTGATGATAAATTATTACGGGCGATATATATTGGCGTTTTAGCCTTGATGGAAGACCGGATTTCAGCGTTTCTATCAAAAACGTCCAATGAATTGGGCACTGAACTCGAAAGTCTGAAAATGATTTTTGAGATGAAAAAAGAACTCTTTTATAAATCAACCATTAAGGGCATTTTGGCTGAAGATGAAATAGCCGAATTTTTAAATAATTATTTCGAGGAAAAACGCTTAAAGGATAGAGCCGTATTAACCGGTAATACCGCGGGTAATATTTCCAAAAACAAAACCGGAGATATTGTTTGCGAAGTGAATGGGAATAACGCACTTAGAATTGTGATAGAATGTAAGTTTGATAAAAGTATTCGTTTGGGAGATATTGAAACAAAAGATATTTTTACAAAAAAAACAGATACAGCATGGAGTCAGTTAATTGAAGCTGAAGCTAATCGTGATGCCAAAGTCAGTATTATTGTTTTTGATATTTCATTGGTTGATAATTCTATCCTCAAAATTTATGAAAACGTTGGTTATATCCCCAGCGTTGGTTTTGTTGCTATTGTAAACTCTCAGAAAGGAGACTATTCAAATCTTGCGATAGCCTATATGCTGGCACGTGATATTGCTGTCAACGCCAAAGAAGTTGAATTAGATAAAGATTTACTGACTATCCTTGTGAATAGAATTATCAAAGATATTGATGAAGTGTTATCTATTAAATCTCTTGTTTATAATAATATAGAAAATAATAAAGCTATTCTGAAACAACTTGAGAAATCTATTCTGCTAATGGAATTCAATCAAGAGTATATGAAAAAG
>JAISKM010000152.1 GCA_031261285.1 Candidatus Symbiothrix sp.
GATGCAGCAGTGACACAAAGTACGCAATATTATCCATTCGGAATGGCATTCGCAACGAGTACGGGGCAGAATGTGCAAGCGTTCAAATACAACGACAAAGAGTTGGATTTGATGCACAACCTAAATATGTATGACTACTCGGCACGATACATTGATATGGCAAATCCCAGATTCACAACGATTGACCCGCTGGCTGAAAAGTATTATTCTGTTTCGCCGTATGCGTATTGTTTGAACAATCCTGTCAAATATGTTGACCCCGATGGCAGAGTCCCCAGAATATATGTGGAAACACAAGGATTTGGACATACTTTTATTACCACAGGGGAAGGAAAAAACACAACAGTCTATACTTATGGAAGATATGGGAATGTTGATGGCAATAGCTCGAGTGCAAGAAATCTATCTCGTAATGGAGAAGGGGTTCTTGTTGTTATGAAAGGAGAAGAAGCTCTAAACTACATAAAACATGAAACTAAAGATATGGGGGCAAGCATTTATGAAATAAAAAATGGGAATGATGAAAAAATAAATACTCATTTCAATAATATGTTTGAATCATCTGATCAAAAACCATCAGGTGACAAAAAATATGCAAATGCAGATAATGCTCGCGTTGTAGATCAATACGATCTTTTGGATAATAATTGTACGACAAAAACAACAGAAGCCGTAAAAGTAGGAACAGATGGCAAAGTGGATCTAAAATCCAAAAGTCCTGCAAACATAGATACTAAACTGTATTATGAAAATCAAAATAGAGATAGTCAAGTGAAACAGATCTATTTAAAAGATATATTAGATGAATATAAAAAAAAGTAAACGATTGATATATTTACTAATAGCAATTGTTTCAATTATTTTGACAATACATTGTTCATTGCTTTTAGTTGATTCAATGATAACATCCAAATATCATTTTGAAGATTATTTTGATGGTATATATAGCACTCTTTCTTATGAATATAGAAAATTTGAACTTGAAACAATCTTGTTTAATCTCACAGTATTTGTGGTATATTTTTTTACAATTGTAAGTATCTTTTTATATAGGAACAAAACAAACAAAGGGAAATTCAATTTAACAATTGTTATTGTGTCTACATTACTATTTTTGTTTTGTGCTTTAGAATTATTTAATTATGCAGGTGAATATAAACAGCGTATCAAAACGAATTTGAATCATTCAGACTTAGTCTATCTATATAAATCACTAAGGATGGAAAATGCAATGATTATTGGTTATCTAAAAATATTTATACCCTATCTGTTTGTAATTACGAGTTACTTCTGTTATCGGTTTTTTAGAAAAAAGTAATTGTTTTGATTCACCCTTGTTCGGCTTAGGCTGGAGCCTACGCCAAACGAGGGCAATAAAATTTACGAAAACGGCGTTTTGCAAAAAATATATGATAAAAATGAGAACATAAAATAAAAAATATGAAAAAGACACTTTTAGTTTTGATTCTGCTTTGCCAAACAGTGGTTCTGTGCGCGCAAAGTAATTATAAACAAGGATATGTTATTACCTTGGCGAACGATACGGTTTTTGGCTGGATAGATTTTCGAACAGATAATGCTAACAGCAAAGGATGTCGTTTCATAGTCGAAAAAGGTGCACTACCGACAGAATATCTGCCGGGAGAAATAGCAGGGTATCGGTTTGTGAATGAAGGAAAATATTATGTTTCCAGAGATATTACACTGAACGATATCAATCAAAAAGTGTTCTTGGAATATCTGGTACAAGGCATTATGGACTTGTATTCCTATTACGATGGCCGGTTAAGATATTTTTTCTTTGAAGATGAATCGGGCGAGATGACTATGGTGACTCGGAAACCGGAAGTGATTGAAAATAACAAAGTTGTACCGGATAACAAATATCAAGGCGTTATCACTTATCTTTTCCGCGATTATCAACCTGTCATACAGAATAACAAAAATCTCAATTTTAATCAGAAATCTTTTATAGGTCTTGTGAAAAAATACCATAAGGAAGTTTGTACTACCGGTGAAGAATGTATTGTCTTTGAAAATCGCCATCCGGATAACACGTTCTTCACTATTGGAATTTCGGCGTATGCAGGAGTAAATATCTGTGATTATTTTTTCCAAAGTAATTATTGGGGGGAGTTGCCTATCAAAGATGTGTCACCGACAATTGGAGTTGGAGTGAATCTAAAAAATCCTATATGGAGTCAATCTTTTAGTTTGCAATTAAACCTCTCTGCTTCTCGTCATGATAATGCCCAAACAATCAATAATAATTGGAATAGTAACCCCATATATTTTTATTCTTACAAAGCCGATATATTAGTTTGGGATTTGGGCATCAAATATGAATACCCAAAATATCGGCTGCGTCCGGTTGCCGAAACAGGAATATCTCTTGCGCAATTACTAAATTTCAATAAAGAAGAGTCCTTTTTTAATACGGATACTCATAAATATCCGCGTGATTATTCTGCTTTTGGCTGGTATGTTCGTTTAGGTTGCGACTATCACTTAAATACGAAACACGCTCTTCTTTTTCGTGTAGGGACATCAAAAATAAATTTGGTAAAGACAAAAGATAACGTGCGGTATACGGACATAAGATTGGGATATACTTATACGTTTTAATAGAATAATCGTCCGCTTCAATACAAGACGAAGTCCAAAGATGCATGTATTGAAAAAATTTTGTAACTTTGCAAAAAAAAATATCATGCAAAAAATAATTCGTATATCACTCACCTGTTTAGTGTTGACCGCGTCTGTTTTAACACCACTCGCGGCACAAATGCAGGAAGCCATTCGTTGGAGTTATTCCATTAACGACAAGGCAGAAATCGTATTCAGAACATCTATCGACCATGGTTGGCACCTCTACGACATGAATCAGCCCGAAGGCGGTCCCAATCCGACAGTGTTTCATTTTGAAAAAATCACCGGCGCGGAACGGCTCGGCAAAGTGACCACTTCTACCCGGATTACCACCAAATTTGACGATAGTTTTGACATGAACGTCAGTTGGTACAACGGCAATCCGACGTTTGTGCAACGATTAAAAATTACCGACCCCGAAAAATTCGCCCTCTCCGGCTACATAGAGTACATGACGTGCAACGACGAATCGTGTTTGCCCGGACAACTCGAATTTTCACTGGCGAAAAAAGACATCCCTGCCAATGCATTGGCATTCATCAAGGCAACCCCTAAATCCCCTGAAGAGGACTTGGCTGCAACACAAGCAACAGCTTCTGAAAGCCCCCTTCAGGGGGTTGGGGGTGTCGGCAATGACAGTGCTTCCATTGAGAATGAGGAGGTTGCGAGTCAAGCCCTCAATGACAAAGCGGAGAGCAAAGACGTGATGAGTGCAGACTTATGGAACCCCGTCATCACGGAACTAAAGGCATTTGGCGAAGGACAAACAACCGGCAACAATTCGCTGTGGTCAGTCTTTTGGTTGTGCTTCATCGGCGGCTTTTTGGCGCTGCTCACGCCCTGTGTGTGGCCGATTATTCCGATGACGGTCAGTTTTTTTCTTAAACGCTCAAAATCCAATCGCAGCAAAGCGGTGAAAGACGCACTGACTTACGGATTGTCGATTATTGTGATTTATATGGGCTTGGGATTGCTGGTCACGATGCTGTTTGGAGCAAGCGCGCTGAACGATTTGTCGACCAACGCGGTCTTCAATCTAATTTTCTTTGCGCTGCTGGTGCTGTTTGCAATTTCGTTTCTGGGAGCGTTTGAACTGACATTGCCTACCTCGTGGACGAACAAAATGGACAGTAAAGCCGAATCGACCACCGGGTTGTTGAGCATTTTCTTCATGGCGTTCACGTTGGTGCTGGTGTCGTTTTCGTGCACCGGTCCCATCATCGGCGGCTTGTTGGTCGAGGCGGCGAGTATCGGCAACAAGGTGGGTCCGGCTGTTGGGATGTTTGGTTTCGGCTTGGCGTTGGCAATTCCGTTTGCATTGTTCGCGATATTTCCATCCATGTTGCAGAGTTTACCGAAATCGGGCGGTTGGCTGAATGTGGTAAAAGTGGTGCTGGGATTTTTGGAATTGGCGTTGGCACTTAAATTCCTCTCAGTGGCTGACTTAGCTTACGGCTGGCACATCCTCGACCGTGAAACATTCTTGTCGCTTTGGATTGTGATTTTCGCCTTGTTGGGTATTTATTTGCTGGGGAAAATCCGTTTTGCACACGACGACGAAGTCAAAACGCTATCCGTTTCCCGCTTTTTCATGGGTGTGATTTCGCTGGCATTCGCTATATATATGGTACCCGGCTTGTGGGGTGCACCGTTGAAAAGCATCAGCGCGTTCTCTCCCCCACTCTACACGCAAGATTTCAATCTCTACGACGGCGAAGTGCATCCGAAATTCCACGATTACGACGAAGGCATGGCGTATGCCAAACGGAATAACAAACCGGTCATGCTCGATTTCACAGGCTATGGCTGCGTCAATTGTCGTAAAATGGAAGCGGCAGTTTGGTCAGATCCACGCGTCAAAGGCATCATCGACAACGATTATGTGCTAATCTCACTCTACGTGGACGACAAAACCAAGCTCGCCGAACCAATCATCCTCAACGAAGACGGTAAAACAACCAAATTGCGCACCATCGGCGACAAATGGAGCTACCTCCAACGCCACAAATTCGGTGCCAACGCGCAACCCTATTATGTGTTGGTCAACACCGGCGGATTGCCGATTGCGCCGTGGTATGCTTTTGACGAACATGTGGACAAATACATCCAATTTTTGCAAGGCGGGCTGAAAAATTACAAATAAAGTTGTAACTTTGTAGCAATAAAATTTACAAATAAAGTTTCAAAACGCAGGAAGTGATTGATTTATTAAAATATAAAGAGTGCAAATATGTCTGATAAAAAATTTTCGGCAATCCTTTGGATTATAACGCGAAGCTTAGTGGAAACAATAATGGAAGCGAAGAACGTTGGTTTCCATCAGGCTACTGAAATGCTGATGAAGTCGAAAACGTATGCAATGCTCGAAAAAAAGGACAACGATTTGTGGCAATTCAGCAACGTGTTTTTGTATAAAGTATTTGATAACGAATTGGCTACCAACAAATTTGAAATGCCCGATGTAATATTGTAAATGAGATGACGAATAAAGAAAAATATACATTATTTTTGTTGGAACAATACAGAGCCAAACAAAACATTACAGCAAGTGAAACGTTTGATTTCTTTGTTGAACATAATTTGTTTGACTATATTGATGAAACATACGAAGCCATTCACACCGAAGATACGGATTATGTGGTGTCACAGTTGATAAACCTCAATCAAAAAAATAGTGTAAAATAAAAAGATATGACTTAAATGAATAAATCATGAATACCGGTATGACAATTGGTAAAAAAATAGATAGCAAAAAAATGCGTATCTTTGCATCCCGAATTAATTAAAGATATGAACACAAGAGAAGATAAGATACAGGCATTTGGGCGATTGCTCGACATCATGGACGAACTGCGCGTCAAGTGTCCGTGGGACAAAAAACAAACCAACGAGAGTTTGCGTACCAACACGATTGAGGAGACCTATGAATTGTGCGAGGCAATCATCCGGAACGATATTCCCAATATCAAAAAAGAACTGGGTGACGTGCTGCTGCACATCGTTTTCTACGCGAAAATCGCCGAGGATCAGCAGCAATTTGATATTGCCGGCGTGTGTAATGCGCTGAGCGACAAGTTGATGTTTCGGCATCCGCACATTTATGGCGACGTTCAAGCGGACACTGCCGGACAGGTGTCGCAAAACTGGGAGCAAATCAAACTAAAAGAAAAAGGCGGCAACAAAACCGTTTTAGCGGGTGTGCCGGCAAGTTTGCCGAGCGTACCCAAAGCGCATCGCATCCAAGACAAAGCACGCAATGCGGGTTTCGATTGGGAACAGAAAGAGGATGTGTGGGAGAAAGTGAAAGAAGAATTTGGCGAACTTCAAGCCGAAATTGCTTCTTTAGATTCTGATAGGATGGAGGCGGAATTTGGCGATCTCTTTTTCAGCCTTATCAACGCCGCACGCCTCTACAAAATCAATCCCGACAATGCCCTCGAGCGCACCAATCAAAAATTCATCGCGCGCTTCAACTACATCGAACAGCAAGCTAAAGAGCAAGGCAAATCCTTGAAAGACCTCACCCTTGCCGAGATGGAGGCACTGTGGCAGGAGGCGAAACTCAAAAAATAAGGAAAAATAGCAAAAAATCTTTCAAAATAGTTGCACAATCCAAAAAAAATACGTTCCTTTGCACTGTCATTCCCGCGCAGGCGGGAATCCCATAATAGAATATGAATAAAAACGTAAAAAATATAGGCGTATGATGAAATAATGTGTTAAAACACACATTGGGGGAATATTCTGGTTTTCGAAATCTGAACAATTTCAACACTACCACGAATGAATTTAGGAGGCTTTGTGCTGTAAAGTGCGGGCATTCTCATTTATTTGGTAGTGTGGGTAGTTCAGAACCTCGAAAACCGATAAATTGAGTTTGTCCGCCCTCCTTTTATGTGTGTATACGAACGAGAAAAGGGCAAACAATTTGAATTAGAACTATTAATTTTAATTGTATAAGAAAATGAAAAAAAGAATTTTGTTTAAAGAATTGCGGATCAAATCCGCAATGACAGTTGCGTTAGCAGTTGCCTGTGTTCTGGTAACCGGTAACTGTTCACCGGTAACTGCCCAAGTGGCTATTGGTGGCGATGGCACCGTAACGCCCGGCGCGTTGTTAGATTTATCGCAAGCCACTGATGCCGGCGGCTTGTTGTTACCCCAAATTGTGAGTGCAGACACAGCGACTGCCGTATTGAAAAAGCCGGGCATGCTGGTTTACAACAAAACAGACGGAAAAATTTACGCCTACAACGGTTCTGCCTGGAGTGCCGGCGGAGGCTCAGGAGGCTCAGGTGGTGGAGGAGGTGAACCGGAGCCTACACCTTCACCCACATCATGTAGTGGTTCAGTCATGGGTGTGTCCGGTACTGTTTATCCGATTGGTAGTTATCCTTATGCTCAAAACGATTTGAAAAACTTATGTTGGACGCTTTCCAACCTTCAAGAGGCTGAACCGTCCTCAACGTCTTATACTGGTAAGAGTGAGAATCGTGGATATTATTACAAGAGGGCGTTGGCTGCCTCTGGTAGTTTCGATATATGCAAGGAACAAATTGGTAGTAATTGGCGCGTACCCACCGTGGCCGAATGGACTTTGCTGAGAGACGGTCTTGCGGATCTAATAATTGAAGAGCTTGAACATTGGATTAAGGCGCCATTCGGTCTTGCTGGTTATTATGTCAATGAAAATTTCTGTGGACTAATAGCTGAGTATCGTGGCTGGGATGTTCGGGGCATATGGCGCAGCTCTCAAATGGATTATTATTTCGAAGTTACGGCGGATGCCGTACCGAATATAGTATATTTGGATGATATGAATCACTGTACTGCATGTGGTCAAACGTGTACGCCCCATTTTAGAGAGTACTGGATGCCCGTACGGTGTGTTCGGGATTTGTGAGTTTAACCCAGAAAAATAAATCTTTATGGTTGTGATTTTTTTCATTTTTTCAGAAAATAGTTGGTAGATTCTAAAAAAATGATTAATTTCGCATCATATTCCAAACAGGGTTAACGACTTCAACCCGTTTGGAAGAGGACTTCTGGGTTAAATGCATAGCATTTTAGATATTACTTTGATCTAGAAAATCAGCAATTTTCAATTCAATCCAAAGTAGTAGACAACAAATGCTTGCGTTCTTCGTTTGTATACAATAAAATTAGATACAATCAAGGGCGCAGGGCTGTTGTTTATTTGGATTGTGGGTGTTTGCTGATACCTCTAGATCGGATAAATTAACAGTTCCTGCGCCCTTTTTATGTTTAAATTTGCCGACCGAAAGGAATACGGGAGGCAAAAAAATGGTTACTACCAGCCCCCCCCAACCCCCTCAAGGGGGAGATGGTTGCATACCTCCGGCATGCGGGAATGGTTGACGAACATTGGTTTCTACCGAGCTACCATTCCTAACGGAATGCAGGGAACAAACAAATTAAATTTATAAAATTACAAACAAATGAAAAACAATAATTTTA
>JAISKM010000120.1 GCA_031261285.1 Candidatus Symbiothrix sp.
CATTAGCCTTAGACAAATCCAACGCAGCGCCTGCGGTAACCGTACCGTCGCCACCAATCGCCACTTGTGCAGTTGCGATAGTCTGTCCACAGATGCAGACAAACATCAATACTAATATCCTTTTCATTTTATTTGTTTTTTAATTTATAACTCATTAAAACTTTATCAACTTATTGTCCGGTATTTTCAACAGTTTGTTGAGATACGCACATAAAAAAGCGCCAACCGGATTCAAATTTATTTGTTGTATGAGGTCTTAGGAAACCTGAGAAGTCAAATAAATAGAATCCGATTCGCGCCTAAACGTGACCGTCTTCATTTACTCTTTGCTTCTCTTGAAATTTCCTAAGTTTCATACACAAAGATGTAAGCGAAAAACGCCTTTTCAAAATGTCTTAAAATGTGCGTATTAACACATTATTTTATGCCATAAGCCACTATTTTTACTTTTTTATTATTAATATTGAATGCAAAGGTACAAACTATTTTTTAATTTCCAAACTATTTTAAATTATTTTTTTGTCAAACTATAAAAAGCCGGGAGAGGGATTCAAAAAAAGTACGAAACTATCCGCCGTAGTATTGGATGTTTAGCCGGTGGCAACTCTATCACTTGGTTGGGCTTGATACGGTCGATAATGTCGTAGGCATTGTCGAAGCCTCTTTTTACGACTATAGCATCCCGTGAGCCGTCGTAGTAGCCATCTAAGTGCAGGACACTGTAGACGGTTTCAAGCCTGACAAGTAGTTTTCCATCCAATTTGGCAATATTGGACGTGTAAAACGCAATAGACCGGCGTTTCTTTTGGGGCATTTCTACTCCTTTGAGTTCGAGGTAGGTGTCCAAAGCGAGTAACACGCCATTGTAAGCCGTTCCGCAGGCTGTGCGCACATACTTGGAATCGGCATAATAATTATCCATCTTGCGGGCTTTTTGCAACGTTTCCTTGGCATTACTCATGTAGCGCATGGCTTCGGCATACGAACGCTGTTTGATTTCTTCCTGTTTTTCAATAGACATAACTGTTTAATTTAATTTGTTTATATTCTGTTTAATTGGTTTACGCACAGCAAAGGTATGTATTATTTTTGAGTTAGTCAACAATTTTTAAGAAAAAGATTAAATTTTCATAACTATTTTGTACCTTTGCAGCCTCAATAAACATTACAATGAAAAAAACACGCGTCCGCTTTGCGCCCAGTCCCACAGGTCCGCTCCACATTGGTGGCGTGCGAACGGCTTTATATAATTATCTGTTTGCAAAAAAGCAGGGTGGTGATTTTATTTTGCGCATCGAAGATACCGATTCACAGCGGTTTGTGCCCGGAGCGGAAGAGTATATCATTGAGGCATTTTCGTGGCTCGGACTCTCGTTCGACGAAGGTCCGCACGTGGGCGGCAACTATGGTCCTTATCGCCAATCGGAACGTAAAGCAATTTACAAACAGTATGTCGACCAACTGTTGAAAGCCGGCAAAGCTTACATCGCGTTTGACACGCCTGCCCAGTTAGAAGCCAAACGCACGGAAGTCGCTAATTTTCAATACGATGCATCCACGCGCGACGCGATGACCAACTCATTGACGCTCTCCGAAACAGAAGTGCAACAGCGCATCGCCAACGGTGAACAATACGTTGTCCGCATCAAAATAGAACCCAATCAGACCATCGTTGTCAACGATTTAATTCGCGGTGAAGTAAAAGTCAACTCCTCCGTTTTGGACGATAAAGTGCTGTATAAATCGGCTGACGAGTTGCCGACCTATCACCTCGCTAACATCGTGGACGACCATTTGATGGAGATCACACACGTGATTCGCGGCGAAGAATGGTTGCCCTCGGCACCGTTGCACGTCACACTCTACGACTATTTAGGATGGACAGACACCATGCCGCAATTCGCCCATTTGCCGCTACTTCTAAAACCGGAAGGCAACGGCAAATTGAGTAAACGCGATGGCGACCGCTTAGGATTCCCCGTTTTCCCATTGCAGTGGACAGACCCTCAAACGGGCGAACTCTCATCAGGCTATCGTGAAAAAGGCTATTTGCCCGAAGCAGTAGTAAACTTCCTGTCACTCTTAGGCTGGAATCCGGGAAATGACCGGGAAATTTTCTCCATGCCGGAATTGATTGCGGCTTTCAATTTGGAACGCGTAAGCAAATCGGGTGCGAAATTCGACTATAAAAAAGGCGAATGGTTCAACCATCAATACATCCAGCAAAAATCCAACGAAGAATTGGCAGAATTATTTCTCCCAACCCTGAAACAACACGTAGGGGCAACCCTTGCGGTTGCCCTCTCCGGCGATCGTTCTGTATTCGGTGATCACGATTGTTTTGTATTCGGCGATCACGATTGTTCTATATTAGGCGATCACGAAGAAGGGCAACCGCGAGGGTTGCCCCTACGAGAAATTGTTGCATTGGTGAAAGAACGTGTCACCTACGTCAAAGACCTCTGGGAACAAACCGCATTCTTTTTCATCGCACCAACCGAATACGACGAAAAAACAGTACAAAAACGTTGGAAACCCGATTCTGCCGAACAATTGACCGAACTCACCGGCGTTTTAAAAGAGGTGGACGATTTTTCAGCACAAAACACAGAAACGGTTGTGATGCAATGGATTACAGATAAAGAATATCATCTTGGCAACATCATGA
The DNA here is from genome assembly GCA_031261285.1 of Candidatus Symbiothrix sp. GTDB lineage: Bacteria > Bacteroidota > Bacteroidia > Bacteroidales > Azobacteroidaceae > Azobacteroides. Next base: position 2,669 of record JAISKM010000120.1, read on the forward strand.
ACGCGTTTCGCCTGGCGTTAGTCGGCGAATCCAAAGGTCCGCACCTGTTCGACATCACAGAAATAATAGGCAAAAATGAAACGATTTTGCGTCTCGAGCGAGCAATTGTCAAATTAAAATAAACAGAAATGTACAATTTGGTCATTTTTTTCTACTCATTAGCAGTTCGGTTGGCAACTTTCTTCAACCGAAAGGCTGACCTGATGATTGACGGTCAAAAACAAACGTTTGACTTGTTGAAACAAAAAATCGATCCCAAAAAGAAATATATTTGGTTTCACGCGGCAAGTTTGGGCGAATTTGAACAGGGTCGTCCGTTAATAGAAAAAATAAAAAAACAGCGTCCGCGCACCAAAATTTTGCTCACCTTCTTCTCGCCATCCGGCTATGAAGTGCGCAAAAACTATCCTCAGGCTGACGTAATATGTTATCTGCCGTTCGACACACACAAAAATGTACAGCAATTTTTGGAGTTAGTGCCGCTGGAAATGGCTATTTTTATCAAATATGAATTTTGGAAAAACTATTTAGATGCTCTGAAACAGCGCAACATCCCGACTTACATTATTTCAGCATTTTTTACGCCACGCCAGATGTTTTTCAAATGGTACGGCGCCACGTATCGCAATATTCTGAGCAATTATACCGAGTTGTTTGTGCAAGATGCCAATTCTAAGGAATTATTGGTTGCAAACGGTATCAATCGCGTGATTGTGAGCGGCGATACACGTTTTGACCGCGTGCATGAAATTTTTCAACAAAAGAAACAATTGCCTCTGATTGAGAAAATGTTGCATGTTTCACGCCATCAAAAAGACATCGCCTTAGTGGCTGGAAGTACCTGGGGCAAGGACGAGGACCTCATTATCCCGTATTTCAATCAAAATCCGGACATGAAATTGATCATCGCGCCGCACGAAATTGGTGCCGAGCGAATACAGCAAATTATAGACCAGCTCGACCGTCCGTATCTCCGCTATTCGGAATTGACGGAAACCAACGCCGGAACGGCTGATTGCGTGATTATCGACTGTTTCGGACTGCTATCATCCATCTATCGTTACGGCGAAATCGCTTACATCGGCGGCGGTTTTGGACACGGCATCCACAATGTGCTGGAAGCAGCCGTGTATGCAATTCCCGTGTTGTGGGGACCCAAATACTACGCGTTTCGGGAAGCGGAAAATTTAATCTTGGATGGCGGCGGCGAAAGCATTACCGGTGCAGAAGCGTTCACCAATCGCATGGATGCTTTGCTGCTAATGCCCGAATGGCGCAAAGAAATGGGCAAAAAGGCCGGTCAATTCATCGCCAAAAATTTAGGCGCGACCAATACCATTTATTCTAAGATTTTTACAGTCTGATGTTGACCAAATTAGTAGCTATCCTGCAAAAGGTTTGGAAATATTATCTGTTTGTCACTTTGGCAACTTTATTTATCGGCGTTGCGTTTTCGTCGGCAGAGTTTGTTACCATCCCCACCGAGCACTTGAAAGATGCGTTGATTCTTTTTCTGCAATGGAGCGTTTTAGTCGTTGCTTTGTGGCCGGTTATTCAGTTGATTTCACTCAATAAATACGTTTTTGCGTTACTCTATCCATTGCTGAACCTATTGTCGTGCATTTTAGTTTATTTCAGATACACCACCGGCACTACGCTTACGTCCGGATTGGTGGAAGTGGTTTTGGATAATCATTCCCAGACGACGCTGATTAGTGGACTGCTGATTGCCGTTTGTCTGCTGACTTTGCTTATTTCGATACTGTTTGCAGTCTATCGTTTTACGAAAATTAAAATTCACAAACCGCTGATTCACACATTGTTAGCACTTATTCTGTTCGCCGTTTTATTTCATATTCCACAGATTACAAAACCCATATCCAAACGTATCCCCTTTAATCTGTATTATGCGACTGCCCAATACCTCACCGAAAAAAGAGAAGCGCAGACTGAACGCCCTGTGTTGTCTACCCATGTAACTTCAAGCGCATCGGACGACCTGAAAGTGGTGTTGATTATCGGAGAAACGGTACGGGCCGATCATTTAGGCATCAACGGTTATTCGCGCAACACGACCCCTCATTTGGCACAAGAAGATGTGATTTCATTTTCCGATATGTATTCGCCCTATACCTACACAGCCGGAAGTTTGCCGTTTATGTTGACACGTGCCGACCACCGCAACTGGAATTTAGCCTACACCGAGCGGTCATTCACGGATGTATTTAAACAGGCCGGCTTTCAAACGGCTTGGTTGGCAAATCAAGAATCCAATAAGTCGTTCGTTTATTTTATGAATGAATGTGATACCTTGATTCGCGTCAATGTCAATAAATCGAGCTATACAGCAGAAAAATGGACCGACGATGCGTTGCTTCCGCCTTATAACAAACTGATTGCAAAGAATGGAAATGAACTGCTTATCCTGCACACCATAGGTTCTCACTGGTATTTCAACAATCACTTCACCGATGAATACCAACACTTTAACCCCATCACCCGCAGCCGGGTCATCCGAGCCAACACGTCGCAAGAAATGATTAATTCGTATGATAATACCATCCTTTTTACAGACTATTTTTGGTACGAAATCATCAATAACTTACGCAAAAAAAATGCGATTATATTTTATTTATCCGACCATGGAGAAGCCTTGGGAGAAAACGGCGTGTGGTTGCATGCGACCGAAAATGAGATGAGCCACTATCCTGCCTGCTGGATATGGATGTCGCCGCAGTATAAAACGAATCATCCGAATACTTATGACACCTTTCAAAAAAATAAAAACAAAGCCTACACGACTGCATTCCTCTTTCATACCATCTTGAAAGCAGCCGGCATCGAAAGTGATGTGATAGATGAAACCCAAAGCCTGTTTCATTAATCAGATAGTAGAGGCAATCTGTAAAGCGGAAAATACGACGATTGTGGCACCTCGTTTTTGAATTTTTCAGCCACTAAGTGCGCATAAACCGCTTGATTGTGGATGTAACGTCCTGTTTGGAACATAAAACGGCATTTGGAAAATTGTGATTTAAAGGCAAATAGAGAGTCATCTTTTCCGCCAAAACCGCCGCCTAAGTGGAAAATAGTATCGTTCTTTGCTTGTGCTAACCGGCGTATGCACTCCCAAATGTACTTTACAGGACTTAAATAGAGGTATTCACTGCGAGTGGCACTTAAATGGGATTGGACGATGCCATGACATTCCGTAAATAAAGAACCGCTGATGAGTTCACCTTGATATATAGCCAACAAAAGAGTGGAATTGATTGTTTCAAAGAATTGATAAAAATAGTCGTTCGAGAAAAAATACTTTTCAGAAGCATTGACGCGCTTCATATTATCATAATAAATGTCGATGAAAGCATCTATATCTTCTTTGCTTTTGGCCTCTTTTATAGAGAGACTGTTTTTTAAACGATTGATGTCATTTTTGAGAGAGTGCGCATACTGTTTGCGTTGCTTAGCTTCAGGCTGCGTCAAATCAATGGCAACCGTTTGATTCAAGTCGACCGTTTCACCTAAGCCGGTCAACAAATGAGCCTGATTCTCAAACAACGGATGCAGTCGAGTAAACATGCTGACAATGTGATGAACATCAAAATAGACTTTCAAATCCTCTTGAAACAAGCCAATATCTGATGCAGAAGGATTGTTTGTTTGCGACAGCGGACCGGCATAGCCATAAACCGAAGTGATGTCTTTGTAAGTGGTACCGGGAATATCTCGCAAAATAATCGGCAAAACAAAAGCATCTGTATTTGTTTTGCAATAAAGCAATAACGGTTGTCCGGAGGTATCTAACCGGTGATAAGCCGGCAAATGATAAAAATCATAAGCGTGCATGGAACGCACAATTTCGTCCCAACGTTCGCTCTGACTGATGTCAATTACTTCAAGCATCTTTGTTTTTGAGACTTATGAACAGGTTTGAAATGGTTATACCAATGATTTTCAAATCTAATCCAAACGACCAATTTTGCACATACCACAGATCTAAGCGCACGCGTCCCGTCATCTGGTCAAGTGTTTGCGTAGAGCCGTTAAACCCTTTTACCTGTGCCCAACCCGTAACGCCGGGCTTCACCAAATGGCGATCCATGTAGTTGTCAATGATTTTTGAATAGTACTCAGTATGTTTCAGCATGTGCGGACGCGGACCTACCACGCTCATATCGCCTTGTAGCACGTTCCAAAACTGTGGAATTTCATCCAAATTGGAATGCCTCAAAAAGTGTCCGACGCGAGTGGTGCGTGGGTCATTTTTGGCTGCTTGCACCTCGTGAGCCTCTTTATTGAGGCGCATCGAACGAAATTTGTAGCAATTAAATTCAGCGCCATGCAAGCCGGTGCGCTTTTGCTTGAATATAATGGGGCCCGGCGATGACAATTTAATAAGGATCCCAAATAGTACATACAAAATGGGAAACACTGTCAACAGGACACACAGCGAAAAAACGATGTCAAAACCTCGTTTAATCCACTGGTAGCGGTCTATATCTAATGTGTCTCTCTTGATCATTATTCTCTAAACGTTTGTTTATTGATTTTATTGTTCATCGCCGGCCTAAATCGTCATATAAAGTTTGTAAAATTGCTTTGCCTCGCTTTTCGCGGTCTGACGAGGCAGTTGGTTGCTCAAAAATCCATTTTTCACCCGGGTTGTCAAAAACACTCACGCCGGTACTGTCCTTAAATCCAAAGCCATTATTAAACGTGAAAAAGGCAAACGGATAAGTGTAGGACGTACTGAAAATATCGCGGCTCCACTCGAAACCGGCATGTGGCAGATTCAACTGGGCGAGCAAAGTAGCAGCTAAATCCGTCTGATTGAGCAACACATCCACTTGCAGCGGCTCTTTCACCGCACCGCCAATCCATAGCATTGGCGTGTGGAAAAAATCCGGATGTTGTGAGGTTAGCTGTTCCGGATAAGTAAATCCGTGATCCGGAATGATAATAATCAACAAATTGTTCCAAACGGAGGTACTTTTCAACTTGTCAATAAAATGACCCAAACAGTCATCTGTGTAAGCGAACGCATTGAGGACGTTTTCTTGAGGATTGCGGGTCGAGCCGGCAATGACAGCCGGTCGATTGTAAGGCACTTCAAACGGTTCGTGACTACTCAAAGTCAAGAATCCGGTATGCCAAGGCTCGTCCTTACGTTGTTGAATGACCTGATAGAGGTGCTCAAACGTGATGCCATCGTTAACACCCCACGCATTGCTTTGCTGCTCTTTCAAACTAAAATCTTTGTCGGACGTGATGTGTTGATAGCCCGTGCTGCGCAAATAACTTTGCATATTTGTGAAATCAATATCGCCGCCGTACAAGAAACCGGTCGTGTAGCCCACTTGTGCCAAACTTTTGGCAATAGCCGGCAAGGTACGACTTTTCGCCGGCAATTTCATTACGGAAGTCGTCGGAAAAGCCGGATAACCACTCAATGCTGCCACTGTGCCGCGATCGGTACGATAACTGTTAGAATAATAATTTGAAAAATAAACGCCCTCTTTCACCAAGTGATTGAAACGAGGCGTAATAGTAGAATCGCCCCCAATAGCCCCTGTAAAACTGCCACCAAGACCCTCCCACAACATAATCAACACATTCGGTCGCTCGGTAGTAAGCAAATGCGTAACCGTCTCTCCATCCTTAGGATACAAATTCTCAAACACAGCAGCCCGCTCCGCCTCAGAAAAAAAATCAAACTGCTCACCATAATTTCCGTCTGTCCCCAACGAATAAAAAAAACTGGCCAAAGGATTAACCGCCGAATGATTCAAAAACTGATTATCACTAAAATAAGCCCGTCCAATATTAGAAGTAGACTCCGTAACCCCACCCCGAATACACACAAACAACAATCCCCCAACCAAAATCATCAAACCACTCTTGTAAGGGCGACCCTTGCAGTCGCCTGTCCCACCACTGGTATCAAACGCCCCCGGCGTCACCATCATCAACAACCAATAAAGTCCCACCGCCCAAAGAATTGCAACCAAAAACCGAATCAAAAAGAACCAAAAAGAAGCACTGGCAGCCATATTAGAAGGTGAATCCATATAAAAAAGAATCGAAGCATCTAATTTAAAATTCCAAAAAGCATACAACGAAGTATCAATCACAAAAACAGCAGCAATCAGAAAAGAAATAAGTCCATAATAAACAGGTAGAATTTTCCGAAGATTAATTTTCGGCAACCAAATATTAACAATAACCAACAAAAAAGGAATCACCACCAAATAAGCCGCCATCGAACTGTCTAATTTCAGTCCGTGCAACATGACTTGCAGATAATCTCCCAAGCTACACTCCTTTGAAAAGGCAGCGTTATAGAGCATAAAAAGCGGTTTTTGGAGTACAAAATTCCCCAAAAGAACGCCAAAAAGTGTTAACAAATATGTAATTCTACGCCTCATTGAAAGCGCAAAGGTACGAAAAAATTACTTCCGTCCAAAATCTGCCGGAATTTCGCCCCAATTCTCGGTCTCCCATTTGTAAATCTCGGTAGTATACGAATTGTTTTTGAGCCAATTTTCAGCCCGCGCCACCAATTCCGTCACAAACGGATTGGCGATCTCCGGTTTCAGCGTCGTTTTAGCTTTTTTAGTACGCACCCAAGCCATCGCTGTCCGGCTGTCCGTATAAATAGGTAAAGGCGAATTCATCTGTTTAAGCATCGCCAGACCGTGAACCAATGCTAAAAATTCACCAATATTATTAGTCGAATTTTTAAACGGTCCCTTGTGAAAAAGTTCCGCGCCGGTTTCCGTTTCCACCCCACGATATTCCATGATGCCCGGATTTCCCGAACAAGCAGCGTCAACGGACAAACTTGGATAAATGATTGCGGCAGAATGTTTTGTATTTTTGTTTGGGCAGGCAGACCCCGCCCCTGCAGTTTTCTTTCCGTCAATTTTGTTTTTCCCTATATAATCCCATGGACCTGCTTTGTAGGCTTCCACGGCTTCCTCACGGCTTGGAAATGATTTGTACATCGGTCCGTTAAACCCGTCTACCTGCCGTTTACAGCTGATCCAATCGCTATAAATGCCCGGCTCCACGCCTTTCCAAACGACATACCATTTACTTCCGGCCATATTCCCGTTTGTAAACCTTCACTAAGAAAAAGAAAGTTGCCAAGAGTAAAGGCCCAAAGATAACACCCCAAAAACCAAAGATTTTCATGCCGAGAATAACGCCAAAAATGGTTACGAGCGCGTGCACGTGGGCTTTTTTCTTGAGAAAAGTCATTTGCACCAACCGGTCGACATTAGAAATGACCAATAGACCATAGACGAGAAGGGCTGTGCCTTCCCAGATGTGTCCGCCGAGCATCAAATTAATGCCTAACGGTGCCCACACAAGGAGTGTGCCCCCAATTGGAATCAGTCCGACAAAGCCTGAGATGATACCCCAGATGACAGGATCACCGGCTTGAAACACCCAAAAACCAATGCCTGACGTGACCATTTGACCAAACATAATAAGTGGTACCCCAACTGCATTTGCCAAAATCATGTTGTTGCCTTCCGCTTTCAATTCGCGGTTAGTATCCGGATCAAACGGGAGATATTCATTGAGTCCGTGTTCCATCTCATCAGCACCTTGAAACATAAAATAGAGAACAAAAAGCATCATAACGAGGTTGGTTAGGGCACTTCCTGTCGTCGATACAATACTTGGAACAATCTTACCTATTTGCTCAAGACCTTTTTCGACGACGTCTTGCGAGAATATGTTGTAGCCCCATTTATTGAAAATCCAATCACCCAGATGATGTAACTCCACTTTGAGGGATTGAACATCAAAACTGGTCGCTTTAGAATAGATGAGTATGGATAATCCACCTAAAACAAGTGCGAAAAACACGATGGTTGCAATCAGTAAAAGGCTTGAAACCAATCCCTTACTCCAGCCTTTTTGCACCAAATGGCGGTGCGGTTTCCGTAACACGGCATACACGGTAATCGCACTAAGCACCGAACTGGCAAAATAGGCCAACTCACCGATAATCAGACAAGCCAAAAAAATAATCGCGAGCAGAAAAAAAATCTGCCTCAAATGTTTATCAAATTTTGCATCCATAATCATCACATATTAAGTACACTTGTATTGCGTTAAACAGGCTCTCGTAGAGAGCAAAGCTAACTAAGCAGTAGCCTCAGGCTACTGTAAAAAACGCACTCTACACAGACCCTTGCCTGCATCGCAGGCAAACGTTCTCAAAACTTACATTATCCCCCTCTCACGGAGCTTAAGCTGCCAATTCCAAGCCGACTGCAGCGTATCTTCAATCGTTTCAGCCGCTGTCCACCCAAGCACCTCATTAGCATAACGCGGATTAGCCCAAATTTGTTCAATATCGCCTTCACGACGTGCCACAATCTTGTAAGGCACTTTCACACCGGTCGATTTTTCAAACGCGTTAATCAGTTCCAACACCGATACGCCGCGCCCGGTTCCCAAATTGAAATATTCCAAATTGGCTTTTGTCTTGTTGTTCAACATCCGTTCGATAGCCACCACATGGGCTTTCGCCAAATCAACGACATTGATAAAATCACGGATACAAGACCCGTCAGGCGTATTGTAATCATCGCCAAACACAGACAATTCCTTGCGAATATCCATCGCTGTTTGCGTCAAATAGGGAATCAAATTTTGTGGCACCCCATTAGGCAATTCGCCGATTTCTGCCGTCGGATGCGCTCCAATCGGATTGAAATAGCGCAAAATAATACTCTTGAAAGGCACACCGGCATGAATCGTATCACGAATAATTTCCTCATCAATCTGCTTCGTATTGCCATAAGGCGAAGTCGCAGGCAAAATAGGCGCCGTTTCCGTCACTGGCAAATCTTTGGGGTCAGGCTGTCCGTAAACTGTGCAAGATGAGGAAAATACAATCCCATCCACTTTGTATTCCGGCATCAATTCCAGCACATTGATCAACGATACAATATTATTACGGTAATAGAGCAATGGTTTTTCAACCGATTCGCCCACCGCCTTGCTGGCTGCAAAATGAATAATGCCTCGAATACCCGAATATTTCTTGAAAACCGCATCCATAGCCGTTTTATCATTGCAATCGACTTTTTCAAACGCCGGACGGATACCGCTAATTTTTTCAATACTATCAATGACCGCAGCATTTGAATTTGACAGATTATCCACGATAACCACTTCATATCCAACTGCTTGCAACTCAACCGTGGTGTGCGAACCAATGTATCCCGCACCGCCGGTCACTAAAATTTTACCTTTCATTATATATTGTATATGTTTATTATTTAATTCCACCCAAATGTTACGGCACAAAGGTACAAAAATAATTCCGGAAACAAAAGTTTTTTTTATTTTTCACTTTTTTTCAAAAAATATTTCATTCTGACACAATAAGTTAGGGTTATTTGGTTAAAAAAAGTGTAAAAAAGATTTGGAGTGTAAAGAAAAACTCTGTACCTTTGCATCCGCTTTCCAGAAATTCCAGG
>JAISKM010000159.1 GCA_031261285.1 Candidatus Symbiothrix sp.
CAAGAGTCAGGAATAGCTCCTTCACCTGTTTTAACGGTAAGCGTGACTTGCGGCAGTTGCAAACCGCCGGTAGACGCATCCGAAAGATCGAGAACAGCTCCGGCTACAGGACCCGTTTCGAGGTCGCCGCCGATTTTGACTTGTGCAGTTACCAGTGAACAGTTACCGGTTACCAGAAAACAGGTAACGAATAATACTAATATCCTTTTCATTATTTTCAAATTTATTTAATTAAATACTCTACGATTTTGTCCAGTTCTAACGTCTTTTTTTCAATACACACATAAAAAAAGCGCGGACAAAATTCAAATTTATCCGCTTTTGAGGTCTTGAACTACCTAAGTAACAGAATAAATGAACAATGTCCACGCTATAAGCATGAACGTTTTCACCCTATTCATTGTTACTTTAAAAATGTTCAAGTTTCAAAAGCAAGAATAAAAGCTAAAAACGCTTTTTCCAAAATGTTTCTAAAATGTGTGTATCACATTTGTGCTTATATCATAATTTGATGTTTTTTACTTTGTTGTAACTACTACCTGCAAAGGTAAGCATAATTTTTGAATACCAAACTTTCAACCTAATAATTTCCAACCGGTTGATGACCAATAATAAACACCGACGGGAATGATATCCCCAACTGCTGTTTTGTTATAGACCAAGAGGCCAACGACGGCATCGGGATCGGTCTCAACAGAAAAATCAGCAGGCAAAGCCGTGAGGTCGCTGATTTCTACTTGAGGCAATAGTAGACCGCCTTTTGTGCCATCCAACTGCAAGCCGACGCCACTCGGAGCATTACCGTCGCCAATCACCACCTGCGCAGTTGCCGGTGGCCAATTACCAATTACCAAAAGAGCAGTAATCAATAACAATAAAAATGTTTTTTTCATTGCACATAATTTTTTCGCCTCTCCGTCCCCAAGTTCGGCAATTTATAAAATGAGAAAAGCGCGGGGACTATTAATTCTCCTAATTAGAGGCTCTAGAAAGCCTATACCACAGAGAACAACAGCCACCCGCGCCTTTATTATACTATAACAAGAATTCATCGAATTCAAGTATTTCATACAAAAAGAAACGCGAGCGCGATTGCCCATACCCCGTGGTAATTGAATTTTTCTAGATTCCTAATTAGGGATATGTCGCGCTCCTCCTAAACTGTTGACAACACTTTCTCAACATTTTATTGTTTAGAAGTCGGTACAAAGGAAAGCATTTTTTTTGAAACTACCAAATGTTTTGTCAAAATAATTTCAAAAAAAGTTTGGATAATTGAAAAAAAGGTGCATCCTTGCAGCATCTCCTCCGCCCTCTATTTTTGAAAATTAAGTGTAGATGACGGGGTAAGGATTTTATTTCCCTTTCAAAATGCGTTGAATCTCATCCAATTTTTGCCATGTTTCGCGTGGAGAGAGGCTCTCGAGGTCGAGATTGTTGATTTCGTCGCGAATTTGGGACAGGACGGGGTCGTCTAATTGGAAAAAACTCATTTGATAGCCTTCGCGCTTGGTCGAAATGTCTTTCATCGGCTTTCCGCCTCCTCCGGCTGCCCCGCTTTGACGATTATCTGTTTCCAAACGCGCCAAAATCTCGTTGCTGCGTTGGACGATACTTGGTGGCATGCCTGCCATTTTCGCTACGTGAATTCCAAAACTGTGTTCGCTGCCGCCTTTCACGAGTTTGCGCAAAAAAATCACTTTGTTGTCCACCTCTTTGACCGACACATTGTAGTTTTTGATGCGTTTGAACGTCTTTTCCATCTCGTTCAATTCGTGGTAGTGCGTCGCAAAAAGCGTTTTCGCATGCCCGCGCAGATGTTCGTGAATGTATTCCACAATTGCCCAGGCAATGGAAATGCCGTCGTAGGTGGATGTGCCGCGTCCCAATTCGTCGAACAGCACCAAACTGCGGTCGGAAATATTATTCAAAATGCTGGCTGCCTCGTTCATTTCCACCATAAACGTGGATTCGCCTGCCGAAATGTTGTCGCTGGCACCTACACGCGTGAAAATCTTGTCCACAATGCCAATGCGAGCCGCCTCTGCCGGCACAAACGAGCCGATTTGCGCCATCAGCGTAATCAGTGCCGTCTGCCTCAAAAGGGCGGATTTACCTGCCATATTGGGACCTGTGATGACAATGATTTGCTGCGTGTCGTCGTCCAAATACACATTATTTGGGATGTACAATTCGCCGGCCGGCAATTCCTGTTCAATCACGGGGTGTCGTCCTTTTTTGATGTCGATGACCTTGCTGTCGTCGATTTGCGGACGGATGTATTTATTTTTTTGCGCTACTTTTGCAAACGACAACAGGCAGTCGATTTGAGCCAACAGGTTGGCGTTTGTCTGAATCGGCGTGATGTATTCCAGCAATTCTTGCACTAACTCCCTGAAAAGTTGCTCCTCCAACGAGGCAATTTTGCCTTCTGCGCCCAAGATTTTGTCCTCGTAAATTTTCAGTTCTTCGGTGATGTAGCGTTCGGCGCCGACCAAGGTCTGTTTGCGAATCCAATTTTCGGGCACCTTGTCTTTATGCGTGTTGCGCACCTCAATATAATAGCCAAATACGTTATTGTAGCTGACTTTCAGCGAGGTGATGCCGGTACTTTCGCTTTCGCGTTGCTGAATTTGGAGCAAAAAATCTTTGCCTGAATAGGCGATTTGACGCAATTCGTCAAGTTCGGCATTGACGCCTTTATTAATCACATTGCCTTTGCTCAGCAGCACCGGCGGTTCCGGAACGAGTTCACGGGCAATTTTATCGCGGATGCCGGCACAGAGATTCAGTTGTTCGCCAATGCGTTTCAGTCCCGGGTCGGATGCAGCTTCACACGCTTGTTTGATAGGTTCAATGGCTTGTAAGGCAGTTTTCAGTTGAGCCACCTCGCGCGGATTGACTCGTCCGACAGCCACTTTCGAGATGATGCGTTCCAAGTCGCCCACCAGGTTGAGTTGCTCTTCCAGCACGTCTTTCAGTTCGAGGTCTTGAAAAAAATAGTCGACCGCCGACAAGCGATTTTCGATTTGCTTCACATCCTTCAACGGGAACGTCAGCCAGCGTTTCAGCATCCGCGCGCCCATCGGCGTGATGGTGCGGTCGAGCACGTCAATCAGGGCTTTTCCGCCTTCGCTCATCGAATTGAGCAGTTCCAAACTGCGCACCGTGAATCCGTCCAAGTGCATAAACCGGTCTTCCTCGATGCGTGAAAGGGCTTTGATGTGCCCAATCTGCGTATGATGCGTGAGGTCTAAATAGCACAAAATAACACCGGATGCCACAATGCCGTGCGGCAGGTTGTGCACGCCAAAACCTTTGAGGTTGGCTGTCTCAAATTGTTTGAGAAGGCGTTCGTTGGCGGTTGATTCGGTAAACACCCAGTCTTCCATCTCAAACGTCAACCATTTATTGCCGAAAGCGTCCATGAAATTTTTGCGCTTGCTGCGATCCAACAGTATTTCTTTGGGCGCAAAATTAGTCAGCAGTTTGTCGACATAGTTAGCATCGCCTTCTGCCGTCATAAATTCGCCGGTTGAAATATCGAGAAATGCGACGCCACAATTATTTTTGTTGAAATGCACGGCAGCAAGGAAGTTGTTCTCCTTGTGATTCAGCACGTTATCGTTGATGCTCACACCGGGAGTTACCAACTCTGTCACGCCTCGCTTGACAATATTCTTGGTCAGTTTGGGATCTTCCAACTGGTCGCAAATCGCCACCCGTTTGCCGGCACGCACCAATTTCGGCAAGTAAGTGTCCAACGCGTGGTGTGGAAATCCAGCTAATTCGACGTGTTGCGCCGAGCCGTTGGCGCGCTTGGTAAGGGTAATCCCCAAAATTTCAGACGCAATGACGGCATCATCGGAAAAAGTTTCATAAAAATCGCCCACGCGAAACAACAAAATCGCATCGGGATGTTTAGATTTCACCTCGAAATACTGTTTCATTAAGGGCGTTTCAGCCACTTTTCCTGCCATAATTCAATTATTTTGTCTGCAAAGATAGCATTTTTTTTTGAAATAATGCTAAAACATTCGACAGATTTAATGAATGGACATCAAAAAAAATCATCACGCATCACTCCTAATTCGTAACTTTTTTGTAACTTTGTGGCTCAATTAAAAGGTTAAAAAGCAATGTCAAAAAAGAAAGCATTATTGGTAATCCTCGACGGTTGGGGATTTGGTGATCATACAAAGCGTGACGTAATTTACTCTACGCCAACGCCTTACTGGGATGAATTGTTGAAAAATTATCCATACTCGGAGTTGCAAGCCTCCGGCGAAAACGTGGGATTGCCCGACGGACAGATGGGTAATTCGGAAGTGGGACACCTCAATATCGGCGCCGGACGCGTTGTGTATCAAGATCTGGTGAAAATCAACAAGGCCTGTCGCGAAAACACGATTTTGGAAAACGAAGAAATCAAACGCGCCTATTCCTACGCCAAGAAAAACGGCAAACAAATTCATTTGATGGGATTGGTGTCTAACGGTGGTGTGCACAGTTCGCTGGAACACCTGCTGAAATTGACCGACATCAGTAAAGACTATGGTGTCGATAAGACGTTTGTACACTGTTTTATGGACGGGCGCGACACCGACCCCAAGAGCGGCGCGGGCTTTTTGAAAGAATTAGAACGCCATTTGAAAAAATCTGCCGGACATATCGCATCGGTCATCGGACGTTACTACGCTATGGATCGCGACAAACGTTGGGAACGCGTGAAAGAGGCCTACGACCTGCTCGTGAACGGCATCGGTGCGCCGACCGAAGATCCTGTGGACGCTGTAGAGCAATCCTATTTGGACGGTTTGACCGACGAATTTATCAAACCAATCGTCTGCGTGAAAGACGGTAAACCCCTCGCTGTGATTCAAGAAGGCGATGTCGTGATTTTCTTTAACTACCGCAACGACCGCGCGAAAGAATTGACCGTCGTGCTCACGCAACAGGATATGCCCGAACAGGGAATGCACACCGTTCCGAATGTGCAGTATTTCACGATGACGCCGTACGATCCGACGTTCAAAAACGTGCATATTCTGTTTGACAAAGACAACGTAAACAACACGTTAGGTGAGTATCTTTCAAGTAAAGGTTTAAGTCAATTGCACACCGCCGAAACGGAAAAATACGCGCACGTGACGTTCTTTTTCAATGGCGGACGTGAAGCCCCTTTTGACGCCGAAGAACGCATTCTCGTGGCAAGTCCCAAAGTGGCGACCTACGATTTGCAACCCGAAATGTCAGCCGGCGAAGTGAAAGACAGTTTGGTCAAACAAATTCAATCACAAAAATTTGACTTCATTGTGGTCAACTACGCTAATGGCGATATGGTCGGGCACACCGGCGTTTATGGCGCGATTGAAAAAGCCGTTGTGGCCGTAGATGCTGCCCTCAAAGACACAATCGAAGCCGCGAAAGCCAATGGTTACGACGCGATTGTGATTGCCGATCACGGCAATGCGGACTATGCAGTGAACGACGACGGCACGCCCAACACGGCGCACTCGCTCAATCCTGTGCCGTTTGTGTACATTTCCAACGACAAAAACGCCAAAGTCGAAAACGGCAAATTGGCGGACGTAGCTCCCAGCATCTTGCATATTTTGGGATTACCACAGCCGAAAGAGATGACGGGCAAAAATTTGATACAGGATTAAAAACCGTGCAATAAATTAAAAATATTCAATAAACAAAATTAATTTTCTTATGACATAAAAAAAGACACGATGTGCGTAACACGCACTTATTGAGACATATTGAAAAGCGTTAAAGCTTTTTATTCTTGTACCTGAAACTTAGACACTTTCAAGAGTATAACGAGAATAAGTAGTTGACGCTCACGTTTCGGCGTGGGCTTACTTATTTGTTATACGGGTAGTCTAAGACCTCAGGTGCGGATAAAATGTAAGTCCGCGCTTTTATTTTATAAATCGCTTTTCCGGGACTTAAAAGCACCTATTTTTAGAATTGATATGACCCCGTTTGACATCATCAAGCGTTTATATGACATTCATTTGTGCATTAAACAGGAAAACACAGGCACGCCCGATGAATTTGCAAAAAAATTCCATTTGAGCAGAAGACAGTTGTATAATATTATAGAAGAATTAAAAGACTATGGTGCTGTCATTGAATACAGCCGCATTAGGCAGACTTTTTTCTATGTCAATGATTTTGATATAACAATAAATCAACTTCATTTTTCGTTTTCAAAAGAAAAATAAACTATCTTTGTAAAAAAATACGAATATGAAACAAAAACGGATAATACGATTTGACCCTTTGAGTATATGGTTTGTTTTTATCTTTATTTATTTCTGTGTTGCCTTGATACTGGCTATTCAAAACATAATTAATTATCTCTCTGTGATTGCCGCTGTCTTCTTCCTTATCTCAGCGTGTATGTCATTAAGATACCAACGCAAAAGGCAAGAAGAAGAAAAAGAAAAATTGAAAAAGAGCAATCATGAAAAAACTATTTGAACGTATTCCTTTCTCATTGAATGCAATTCCACTCACTATTTTAGGGGCATTTATATTTACGGAAAAACGTACCTATTGGATAATGTGGGTCATATTTTATGCTTTATTAGAGCTTCTTTTAGGAGGAACTGCAGAAAAAACAGTCATACGCTACCATAAAGAAATTCCTAATCGCAGACAAATAAGTCTGCCCTTTATCTCTGATTTATGTGGTGTTTGTTTATTTTACAAGTAATGGGGGTTTTGCATGGTTAATGGTATTGTTGTATGCAATCATTGCAATTGTTTTTGACATAAATTTATTTCGTCCTGCAAAATGACAACTTGACTACATCAACTTCATTTTTCGTTTTCAAAAGAAAAATAAACTATCTTTGTAGAAAATTTATAGAAAAATGCTTCCGTGCAAGGAAGTTGCACGGAATAAATGTAACTTTGTGCCCAGAAAACAGAATTTCTTGCAAGAATCGTGTTTTGTGAAACTTATTAAGCATTATTCAATTAAAAATTAAAAAAGTTATGAAAACATTGTCATTAGATCAAATTGAAAATTTGCAAGGAGGGTGGAAACCTGCGGGCTGGGGCGCGTCTGTAGAGCAACATATAATCTGCGGGATGATCGGGTTTGGTGCGGCAAGTTGCTCGTTTGGTGTGGGTGCGGCATTTGGGTATTTAGGATGTCTTGCACTTATTTATTCTGCTGAAGAAGAAGAATCAAATGGCTACTATGCTCCAGAAGAAAGCGAGGATTAAAAGATGAAATCAGTTTCAAAAACAATGCAAATTTGTTTTTGAAACTGATTCTTTTGTCATTTAGTACAAATTCTAAGAAAATTATGACCGTTTACACTTGCTTTTCCCTAAAATGGGAATCGACAATCAGGCATCCGCTTTTTGAGGAAAGTTTGATTTTCCGGCTGTTGATTTGTGTCTATATTTTTGCATTCTTGTGTTTCTTGTTTATAGCAGGACAATTTTTTGACCGGTTTTGTTACCGATTGTTACAGGATGACACCAATCCGTTGAATCTCTTTTTGTTTTCAACCATCCCATTACTTTTGCTTGATTTTGTTTTGAAGTTTTTTTTCAAGAAAGCGGATATTCAATTTCTAACGATGCGACGTTTTCCCAACAGCACAAAAAGTATTCGTTTTTATTTTGTTGTAAAAGAACTGATTAACTTTTGGAATTATTATTTGTTGATTTTTTTCTTTTCGTTCTTAACAACCAACGTATATCAGTACTCCGGTTTGCCGATTACCATTGGAGCTTTCGTGGCTTTATATTTTTCGCAACTTTTAATTAGTCAATGCATCAACCACTTAAAACGCATCAGTAGTTCTGTGTCTGCACCTTTTCTTCTAAATGACTCCTCTTTGAGCCTGTTATCAAAAAGTAATCTGTGGAATTACATATCCCTTACAATAAAAATGATTGTCCGTTCGCCCCGTATGCGACAGTATTTTTTCTCTTTTTTATTCTTATCTGTAGCATTTATCTATCTAATTAGTAAACAGGTAGTTGAATTTCCATTCCCAATTAGATTGGTCTATTTATTATTTTATTTTACTGCTTTTCCAATGCTGTTTAATCAAGCTTTATTTTCCGCAGAGGCTGCCTTTTTTGATCATTTGATGATGACGCCCAACTTTCAGAAGATGCTCCTTGCAAAATATGTGATTTGCCTGTTTTTTTCGATAGTTTCTTTTTTCGTACTGCTGTTTGTAATACCCATTGATTGGAAATTTTTTATTGGATTATTAGCAATGCTATTTTATGCTATGGGAACCGTCACACTATTTTCTTTCAGCAGTATTTTGTTTGTCAGCACCAAATTAGATTTGTTTGGTTCTTATTCTAAAATGCTGAAAAATCCTCCGTCAGTACAGTCTTTTTATGTTTTTGTAACTTTTGCACTTTCAATCGCTTTGGTAATTCTGATTTCACATATATTTTCGCCTCAGGTTGCCGTTTGGTTTATGTTTATTACCGGTGTCGTTTCGATTTTATTTTCGAATCCCTGGTTTAGCTATTTATACCGGTGTTTTCGTCCCAATAAATATGAGAAAATGGAAATTTTTAGGATTCAATAATACAAATAAGTTATGGAAATAGAAATTAAAAATTTAACAAAAATATATAACAAGCAAACGGTATTGTCCATCAACGAGTTGTCCGTAGATAAGGGCGAATTGATTGGATTGATTGGAAATAACGGTGCCGGAAAAACAACTTTCTTGCGATTGTTGACCGATTTGATAAAAGCCGATTCGGGTGTGGTTTATTTGAGAAATCAAAATGTCAGTAAAACAGAAAAATGGAAATTCTACACTTCGGCATACATTGACACAGGCTTTTTGATTGAATTTTTCACGCCGGAAGAATATTTCAGTTTCATTGCATCCAACTATAAGATAACCACGAATGAAGTACAAGAATTGCTTAGCTGTTTGACCGATTTTATGAATGGGGAAATTCTTGGCAAGAAAAAATACATCCGCGATTTCTCGTTGGGAAATCAACAAAAAATAGGAATAATCGGGGCCATACTGTCTAAGCCGGAAATATTATTTTTGGACGAGCCGTTTAATTTTTTAGACCCGAGTTCGCAGTATATTATTAGCAATTATTTGAGCGAGCTGCATCAAAAGTTCAACACAACGATCATCATATCCAGCCACAACTTGGAATGTATCTATAATATTTCATCCCGAGTGCTGTTGTTGGAGAAAGGGATTATCATCAAAGATGTTTCGCCTGTGAATAATGAACTGCGGGATGAATTGAATGGTTATTTTAGGATAAATTGATGTTTCAATTCAAAAAATAGAATAAAATGGAACGATATTTGAAGTTTTCGCCATTCTCTTTTTTCTGTCTATATTGTATTCTGTTTATTTTTCTGACTTTCTTAGCCAATTATATTTTATATGATGACACTTTATTTTATAATTCTTTTGGAGAAAACTTAGGAATTGAGCGGATTGATGCAATTATTTCACAGCAAAAACTTTTCCAAAAGATTAGCTATGGATTTGTTCCCATTTTTTTATTTCTGAGAATGTTTTACACATCAATTTGTTTAATCATTGGTGCATTGCTTTCAGAGCAAAGTTTGAAATTTAAACAATGCTTGAATATTGCTATCAAAGCAGATGTAATTTTCTTATTAGAATTGTTTGTACGGATTGACTATTTTTCAATTACAGGGGTAAACTCTTTAGACGAAATTAATATTCGTCTTTTTTCTGTTTTACAATTAATTGGAGTTCAAGAGCCGTGGATATCATATCCTTTTAGCATATTAAATATATTCGAATTAGTTTATTGGATTTTATTAGCCTTATTTCTATCTAATTATACTAAGAAATCATTTCTATTCTCGATGGGATTTGTTGCTAAAACGTATGGATTAGGTTTACTCTTATGGGTTATGTCAGTCATGTTTCTTATTTTGAATATAATTTAAATGCAAAAAAAGATTTTAAAATTATCCGTTTACGGTATCGTTATTTTTTTTATTTTATTTTTAGGGATACATAGCGTTTCAAAAATAAAAGACAAACAATTAGCCAAAGAAAACATACAAATTTTTAAGCCTTTTTGTGCTCAAAACATTGTGACCAGCACTGAATTTTGTACTAATTCATTACTAAATAAACCGATTATAGTAATGTTTATGCATCCGGAATGTGATTTTTGTCAAGAAGAAATAAAACAATTGAAAGAAAATCAGGAAAAACTCAAAAATGTTTATATTCTATTAATTACGTCCGCGCCAATCAAACAAGCACAAAAATTTTATGAAGATCAAGAACTATTTCAACTTACCAATGTGCAATTTTTATCTGATGAAAACACTAAACTATCTGATTATTTCGATGCTAATGTGATTCCGTCTATCTTTGTCTATAATAATAAATTAAAACTTGTTCATAAATGTATAGGAGAAATAAAAATTGAAACTTTACTCAGCTATTTGTCAGAATGAAATCAAAAAAAGCAATCCGAAAAACATTTATCCGTCAGCATGGTGAATACTCCTGCGGCTTGGCTTGTTTGACGATGATTGTCAAATATCACGGCGGAACTATTCGGCAAGAAACGTTGCGAACTTTAAGCGGAACCACCATACAAGGCACCACTTTGTTGGGTTTATATCAGGCTGCCGAAAAAATAAATCTCACGCCCAATGCCTGCGAAGCCGATTTGGATGATTTGAAATCCATTGACAGTCCGGGCATTCTGCATATTGTCAAAAATCAAAAAATAGAACATTATGTGGTTTGTTTTGGATTTGAAAACGAGCGATTTATCATTGGCGATCCGGCTACAGGAATAGAACTATGGACGGAATCGGAATTGATGGATTCATGGCAATCCAAGGCTGTATTATTGTTGCAACCCAACGAAAATTTTGTCCAACAAGATTCCGAGAAAAAAGAAAAATGGAAATGGTTGAAAGAGATAGTCAAAGAGGATTATCCAATTTTGATGGTATCTTTTGTATTAGGCGTGATACTGTCTGCTTTGGGTTTGACTACGGCCATTTTTTCTCAAAAACTTATTGACGATTTACTGCCTTCTCAAAACTACGAAAAAATTATCTTAGGAATCATGCTGTTTTTTATCTTACTTCTTGCAGGAATCGGACTACGTTTTTTAAGAAGTATTTTTATGATGCGCCAAACGAAAAACATGAATAATCGCTTGGTGGATTATTTCTTTTCCAAGATACTGTTTTTGCCCAAATCCTTTTTCGATTCGATGAAAACCGGAGAAATCATTACGCGTATAAATGATTCCCGCCGTATTCAGCAAACTTTGTCCTACATTGTTGGCGGTGTATTGATAGAAATTCTCATGTTATTTTTCTCAGTCGTTTATTTGTGGCTTTACTCTTGGAAAATGGCTTTGGTCGCATCGGCTTGTGTGCCGTTCTATGCACTTTTGGTGGCTATTTACAACAAACGGATAGTCGAAGGACAACGAAGCGTGATGGTTACTTCCGCTGCTACAGAAGGTTTATTGATAGATGTAATTCAAGGGGCAAACGACATTAAAATAGCCAATAAACAAAATTTGTAAAGAATACGGATTTGACACGTATTTTGATAACCTCCCTCAAGGTTTAGATACCCTATTGGGCGAAGATGGAATAAATATTTCCGGCGGACAGCAACAGTTAATTGCCTTTGCCCGTGCGTTATACCGCTCACCATCCTTGCTATTATTAGACGAGCCTACCTCCGCAATGGACACAAAAACGGAGCAATTCGTCATCAATTTGTTACAAGAAAGAGCCAATCAATTTGCTATTCTTTTGGTTACACACCGAGAACATCTTGCCAAAATTTCTAATCGAGTTTATTTGTTAGGGCAGGGACGGGCCATTGTGAGAACTATTAGTGATACACAACAATACTCTAAACTGTCCGAAATCGTTGGTCAAGATCACTTGACAAACACTAACTCGGAATTGTGTCAAATGGTTGAATCCGGCAGATTGCAATCTACTATTTTATGGGGTCAGGCAGGAATTGGCAAAACAACTATTTTGAAAATATTGATTGAAGGAAAACATTTTGTCTATGTGGATGCCAGATACAAGACGGGAGAGGAGCTTTCGCAGCTAATTAACTTAACTGATGCGCCAATAATCGCAATTGACGAACTGCAACGCATAGATGAAAAAGTAGCAAAAAACCTGACAGAAGCAATAGAACAAGGCAAAATTTTGATTGCGACAACAACGTTTAACCCCGAATCACTTGCTGAGCGGTATCCATTTGTAAGCAGTTGTAAAACATTTGAACTGCATCCGCCCAAACGAGAAGATTTTTACACAATTGCACAGCGCATAGCACCCCAACAAGTGGATACTGCCATACTTGACGAGATTATTGACACAATAGAGGGTGTTAGCATCAGACGATTTATTAAAGTACTTAACTTTTATATTAAAGTGAAGCATAGTAACCGGGGGATTTCTCTCTAATTAGTGTCTGTATCTAAAGATTGTTGTGATGCCATTAAAAAAAATAGTAAAAAAATTTTCTCCTTTCAAACATAATTACTACCTTTACCGCTTCAAAAATAACGTTTATTTTTCAAAACAACCATGGATAAAGTGAAAAATATTGAAATGAATGTGTCGCAATGGGAACAATTGTTGGATAAATATCTGACGGATGCGTTCCATTTGGGTGTTAATCTCGTCATTTGTATCGTCATCTATGTCGTTGGGCGTAAGCTCATTAAGTGGTTGGATGGCGTGATAAAAAAGGTGATGACTGCGCGGAACTTTGATCAGTCGGTTTCCTCTTTTTTGCGTAGTTTGGTCAATGTCTTGCTGACGGTTGCCCTGCTGATGATGATTGTGACCAAGTTGGGCATCGAGACGACTTCGTTTGTGGCGTTGCTGGCGTCGTTTGGTGTGGCTGCCGGTATGGCGATGAGTGGCACGCTCCAAAATTTGGCGGGTGGCGTGATGATTTTGCTGTTTCGTCCGTATGACGTGGGCGATTACATCGAGGCGCAAAGTTTTGGTGGCACGGTCAAAGCAATTCAGATTTTTAATACGGTCATTATCACGTCCGACAATCGCACGGTGTATATTCCCAATGGCATTTTGAGTGCCAATACGATTGTGAATTTCAACGATCAGACTAACCGCCGCATCGAGTGGGTTATTGGTATTGATTACGGCACCGAGTACGATAAAGCCAAAGGCGTGATTCAACAACTGTTGGACGCCGATAAACGTATTCAGCACGATCCACTGCCCTTGATTGCAGTGAAAGAATTGAACCAAAGTTCGGTCGACATTGTGATTCGCGCATGGGTGCAACGGGCAGATTATTGGGATGTGTATTTTGACATTAACGAACAAATTTACAAAACATTCGTCGCCAACGGCATTGATATTCCGTTCCCGCAACTTACGGTGCATTTGGCAGACACTAATGGACAGTCTAAAAATCCAAATTAACATCACATGAATTTTACTACTAATGGCATGAGTGCGATGCCTCCGGTTACCAAAAATATCTTGATTATCAATGGTATTATTTGGATTGCAAACTACCTGTTTCAACGTTTCGGCATTGATTTGTCCGAAATTTTGGGATTGCATTATATGCAAGCGCACGATTTTAATGTGTATCAGTTGGTGACGTATATGTTTACCCATCAGGAGTTTATGCACCTGTTTTTCAATATGTTTGCGTTGTGGATGTTTGGCAGTACGGTCGAAAACACGTGGGGTTCCAAGAAATTTCTCATCTATTATATGGTGTGCGGAATCGGCGCGGGACTGACACAGGAATTGATTGCCTGGTTCCAAATTGCCGATTATTCCCAATTTTATGACTTGTATCCTGTGACAATCGGCGCGTCCGGGGCTGTTTTCGGATTGCTGTTGGCGTTTGGCATGCTCTATCCTAATGCGCCGCTGTATCTGATGTTTATTCCGATACCCATTAAGGCGAAATATTTTGTGATTGGCTATGGCGCGATTGAATTTTTCTTTGGCGTGAGTAATCCGAACGACAGTGTAGCGCATTTTGCCCATTTGGGCGGGATGTTGTTTGGTCTGCTGCTTATTTTATATTGGAAACACGGAAAAAAAAGGCGGTGGTAAGTCTGAACTGTGATTTGTGTGATTAAATGATGAACTTTGATTCAAAAAATCATAGCCTATCATTTAATCACACAAATCACAGTTCAAAACAATGAATAGATGAAAAAGGTGCTGGCATTTCTCAGAGGAATTATGACGACGGTGGCAATTGTGTCGCTGTTGGTACTGCTTGTTTCTTCTTTTTCCGATCGAGTGCCGCCTGGGACAATGATTGTGCCTGCTTATTTGGGGCTTTTCTTTCCGTTTATTTTCGCTTGGAATGTAGCCCTTTTGTTGGGCTGGTTGTTTTTCAAAAAATGGAAACATGCAGGAATGACTTTGGTGGCGTTTTTGATTTGTTGGGGAGCCATTCACACGTATTTTCCCGTTCATGGCAAAACAAAAAATATGCCGGAAGATTGCATTAAGATGTTGACTTACAATGTGATGTCGTTTGAATGGATGAAAAAACCAAGCCAAATTTTGGAGTACGTGACGGAGCAAGACCCCGATATTGTGTGTTTTCAGGAATTTGCAGTATCGCACGACAATCATCATTTGACGAAAGCCGACGTGACGAAAGCGTTGAAAAAATTGCCATACAGCCATCTGGAGCCGGATAATCGTATTGCCGTGTTTTCCAAATTTCCGATTGTGTCCACGAAAAAAATTCCGATCAAGAGTGAATCCGGCAATGGCTCGTTTATTGTGGAATTGGACGTGCATGGAAAAACGGTCATGCTGATTAATAACCATCTGGAATCCAATAAGATAGCAGAGGATGAACGCGCGGCCTTTCGAGACATGACTAAAGACCCTGACGCGCACAAATTGAAACGTTTTTTTGCCCAAACCCTGTTTAATCGCATGACGCCGGCATTCAAATGGCGCGCCGGACAGGCCAATGACATTTCGGAAGTCATCAAACATGCCAAAAATCCGTATATTATTGTGTGTGGCGACTTTAACGACACGCCCATCTCCTACACGCGCCACAAAATGAAAGGCAATCTGATCGATTCGTTCGTCGAAAGCGGTTCAGGCATAGGAATTACATTCAATAAATACCGCTTCCTGTTTCGCATCGACTACATTTTTCACAGCGCAAACATGAAATCCTACAACACCACCGTAGGCAAATTGCGCAGTTCCGATCATTATCCGCTGACAACCTATTTGCAATTGCAATAAGGATGCAATCACATATACCTTTATAAATTTACACCTTTATATCAATGAACCCAAAGTATCTATTTTTACTCCTCTTTTTTGCGACGAGCCTCAACGTTTCTGCACAAAAAACGTTTCGCGTGATGTTTTACAATGTGGAAAACCTGTTTGACACGCTCGACGAGGAACACAAAAGTGACAACGAGTTTTTGCCGGACGGCGCACGCCGGTGGAATAACTCGAAGTATTACAGCAAGTTAAATAACCTGGCAAAAGTCATCACGTCGGTTGGCGAGTGGGACACGCCTGCCCTTATCGGCTTGTGCGAGGTGGAAAACGACCGGACAATGCAAGATTTGACCAAACATTCGCTGCTCAAACAGATGAAGTATCAGTACCTGATTACCGAATCGCCGGATGTGCGCGGCATTGACGTGGCTTTGCTGTATCAGCGCGACCGCTTTAAGTATTTGTATCACAACGAAATAGTCGTGACTTTCCCCGAGCGTCCACGTTCCAAAACACGCAATATCTTGCACGCCACCGGAATCGTTTCGACGGGCGACACGCTGGATGTTTTTGTCTGCCATTTCCCATCACGCCGGGGCGGACAAACGCAGTCCGAACCCAACCGCCTGCGTGTTGCCTCCCTCCTGCGAGCGGCAACTGACAGTCTGCACGCCGTTCGCAAGCACGCCCACATCCTCGTGATGGGCGATTTCAACGATGAGCCGTCCGACAAATCCATGCAATCATTAACCCGTTTGCGCACCAACAAAGCAGGCGAACCGTTGCATTTGCACAATCTGTGGCTACCTCTGGAACGCACAAGCAAGATTGGCAGTTACAAATTCGGCAAACAGTGGAATTTTTTAGACCAAATGTTCGTATCCGACAAACTAATGAATCAGACCCACCCGTTGCACGTGAAACCACAAAGTGCAACGATTTTTCAAGCCGATTTCCTCTTCACCGAAGACAAAACACACGGCGGCGTCCGTCCAAAAAAGACCTTCCACGGACGCAAATACGAAGCCGGCTATAGCGACCATTTGCCCATTTTTGTGGATTTGGAATTGAAAATTACAAAGAAGTAATGGTTAAAAAATAATTTCGAGTTCCTATGTTTGGAATACATAGACAAGTCGGTTGAGACGAGGCTTATTGGCAAGGGATGTCGACCGAGCCGTTAGGCGAGCGGAGACATCTCATGCCAACAAGCTAAAAATAACATTCGAAATTATTTTTTAACCGAAGTAATAAGAAGTTAAAATAATATGAATGTCGATTGTACCTATTTTAATCCCGTTAGGGATTGTAGCTCGGTAGAAATGAAATATCACATCCATCATCTGCATGCCGTAGGTATGCGACCAATAAAGGGTTGCATACCTACGGCATGCAGAAATGGTGAGGGGAATCTGATTTTCTACCGAGCTACCATTCCTAACGGAATGCCCGAAAAATTGCGCAAATCAATGCCTGATATTGAGGTACTAAAAAAATTGTTGTAAGATGGCAAAATAATCTACCAAACTAATTAGCTATCCAAACTATTATTTTTTTGTAAAAAAATTCCTTAATTAGTTGGAAAATCGAAAATAATCACTACCTTTGCCCCGATTCTATGCAGACGAAGTGTCGTCAGACGTATAGAAGGACATTTTGGTTAAACGAAAGCGTTTAAATATTACTTTGCTTTAGAAAATCTCCAATTTTCATGCGGAACAAAGTGATAGAGAACAAATGCTTGCGTTCTATTTGTGTATAAATTGTTATATACAATAGGGCGTAGGTCTGTTGCTTTATCTGTTCCGCGGGTGTTTGGAGATACCTCTAAAGCAGATAAATTTAACAGTTCCTGCGCTTTTTTTATGTTTAAATTTGCCGAACGGAGGGGACAGGGAGGCGAAAAAAACTTATGTACAAATGAAAAGAAACATGTTAGTATTGCTGGTTACTGCTTTTTTGGTAGCCGGTAATTGGACGCAGGCAACTGCCCAGATTGCAGTTGGTAGTGTGAATGACTCGATTACGCCCGGAGCACTTCTGGACTTAAGCCAGGGCGCAGGTGGATTGCTCCTCCCTAAAGTGACGGCTGAACAAATGAGCGACAATCCGGATCTGTTGCAGCCCGGGATGATGGTTTTTAACACTGACGATCGTAAGGTTTACACCTATGGTGAAACCGACTGGATAAGCAATAGCGGCACCGGAGGTGGTGGCGGTGGTGGCACCGGTTCCTGTAGTGATTACGTTGAAGGGAGTTGGCAGGTGGGTAACATCTGCTTCTATCCAAGTGATTCGAGTACCGGTGTTACATTTGCGAACGGCGTTGCTGCCTGCCCCAAATGGTGGCGCTTGCCATCGTACAGTGAGATACGTAGCATGCGATCGGAAATAAATGCGGGGACCTCGATACCCGCAACGAATGGAGCATGGACTGCGCCATCGAATAGCGCGTATTGGGTGGGTGAATACGGAGTTGCGACCGGAACCTCCCTTGCCCATTCTCATTATATGAATGGTATTAATGCTGGTGGGAGTAATTTTCAAGTTTCTGCAACTACCGTACTATTGAACTTCACGGGGGCTACGTATAATGGGGCAACTATGATACTATCCGGTGACGTGTTATTGACATCGTCTGCCAATGTAAGATGCGTGCGTAATGTATGATTTGCGGTTAAGCGACTCCTTCGACGTTTGGAAAAATAACTTGCTTCTGCTATGCAGATCAGATAATCAGGTTCGTTTTTTCGAAGCTCGTTTGCGAAAATCTTAATAAATTCCCGGAAACCTCGTTACCCGATTTTTTCGTTTCGTTTCATTTTTAATTGGGTAATGAGGTTGATGGGACTATTAGAAATGCCGGATTAGCGTCAAAGAACCTCGCCATTCAGATAGGAGCTATACAAATAGTCAGGGCTTTCATAATACAGACACCTGTTAAAATCTTCGATTTTTCGCGAAAGCCATGAATTATAGACTTGATCGTTTACAAACCGGTTGTTTAATCCTCAATCGCATGATCAAGAAACTGACCTTGTTCGCATTTCATGACTTTGGCGGGGAAGGCTTTGACCACGTGGTGGTTGTGAGTGGTCATGATGACGGCTGTGCCTTGCGTGTCGCAAATGTCGTGCAGGAGTTGGACGATGCGGTGTCCGGATTCCGTATCTAAATTGCCTGTCGGCTCGTCCGCCAAAATGATTTCGGGCGAATTGAGCAGGGCGCGTGCAATCACGATGCGTTGCTGTTCACCACCGGAGAGTTCGTGCGGCATTTTATAGCCTTTGCTGCCCATGCCAACCTGGCACAGCACTTCCTCGATGCGTTCTTCAATCTGCGGCTTATTTTTCCAGCCGGTCGCTTTCAGCACAAACGACAGATTGTCGTGCACCGAACGGTCGGTCAGCAGTTGGAAATCTTGAAACACAATTCCAACTTTCCGGCGTAGCAATGGGATTTGACCTTTCTTGATCTTTGTCAAATCGTAGTCAAAAATTTTCGCCTTACCGTCTTCAATCGGCATTTCGCAATAAAGCGTCTTCAAAAGCGTACTTTTCCCCGACCCCACTTTGCCGACGATATACAAAAATTCGCCTTTCTGCTGCTCAAAAGTTACATCGTGGAGAATCGTTTGTTCCCCGCGACTAATCTCAACGCCCTGATATTTTATCAAAATTTCACTCATAGTGCACTGTGTTAATTGCTGCAAAGATACAAAATAATTGTTAATGGTCAATGGTTAATGGTTAATTATGGAGTATGAGTTATGAGTTTTTTTTACATTTTTTTGGATTTTATGCGCAAAATCAAATTTTATTACTAAATTTGCAAGCATTAAAAAGGAAAAATGGCAGACAAACAAACATACGATGTATTGACGGCGTTTTTGGCGTGGCGCGAAAAACACATCAAGGAACGCAATTTCATTCTGATACTCAGTCTGGTGATTGGTATTCTGACGGCTGCGGCTGCCATTATTTTGCACGGGTTTATCGACATCATCAAAAAATTTCTGACGGAAAACATCGACATCACCAACGCCAACTGGGTCTATTTGGTGTATCCGATTATCGGGATTTTGCTGTCGGGCTTATTTATCAAATATATTGTAAAAGATGATATTGGGCACGGTGTGACCAAGATATTGTTCGCTCTGTCGCAACGAAAGGCGCGCATCAAACGCCACAACATGTGGAGCTCGTTGGTTGCGAGTTCGGTCACTATCGGTTTGGGAGGGTCAGTCGGGGCTGAGGCACCGATTGTGCTCACGGGGTCGGCGATTGGGTCAAATTTGGGACAACTGTTTAAAATGGAGCAAAAAACGTTGATGCTCTTGGTCGGCTGTGGAGCTTCCGGAGCGATTGCAGGTATTTTTAAGGCTCCAATTGCAGGATTGCTGTTCACGATTGAAGTGCTGATGCTCGATTTGACGACTGCTTCGGTGCTACCGTTGCTGATTTCGTCGGTGACTGCCGCCAGCATTGCCTATATCTTTAATGGCACCGAAGCCATGTTCAAATTCAGTCAAAATGAAGCGTTCGACATGGCTCGTATCCCTTACGTGCTGCTTCTGGGAATCGCTTGCGGACTTATCGCCTTGTATTTCACCCGCGCGATGATTTGGATTGAGGGTATTTTCAAAAAATTGAAAACGTTTTGGAAAAAATTTGCGCTGGGGGCTACTATTTTGAGTATTCTCATCTTTTTGTTGCCGCCGCTTTATGGCGAAGGCTACGACACGATTGCGCATTTGTTGGACAATAATGATTACGGCATGCTGATGGACGGTAGTTTGTTTTACGGACTTCACAAAAGCTATTGGGGCATTATTATTTTCTTGACTCTCATCATGTTTACAAAAGTGTTTGCGTCGAGTGCGACCAATGGCGGTGGCGGTTGTGGTGGGGTTTTTGCGCCTTCACTGTTTTTGGGCAGCATCGTGGGATTTATTTTTGCGCACGCTCTGAATCAGGCCATTCCGCTCACTATTTTTGAAGGGATGCACTTGCCGGAGGAAAATTTTGCGCTGATGGGAATGGCGGGTGTGATGGCCGGTGTGATGCATTCGCCCCTGACGGCGGTCTTTTTGATTGCGGAACTCACGGGCGGTTTTGACCTGTTTTTGCCGCTGATGATTGTCACGATCAGTGCCTATTTCACGATTAAACTGTTTAATCCCTACAGCATTTACTCCTATCGCCTGGCGCAAAAAGGCGAATTGATGACCCACGACAAGGATAAAGCAGTGTTGACGCTAATGAATATCAACGACATTGTCGAAAACGATTTCACGGTGGTGCATCCCGAAATGACGTTAGGCGATATGGTGAAAGCGATTTCCAAATCCCGGCGCAATGTGTTTCCGGTAACCGACGATAAAAATATTTTGCGAGGCGTGGTGCTGTTGGACAATATTCGAAACATTATGTTTCGTCCGGAACACTACGATAATATGTATGTTAAAACGTTCATGGTGTCGCCGCCGGCAAAGATTAACAACACGATGCCTGCGGAAAAAATCATGACTATTTTTGAGGACACGAAAGCATGGAATTTGCCCCTCATCGACAACGAGGGACGCTATTTGGGATTTATTTCCAAATCCAAGATTTTCAATGCGTACCGTCATGTGTTGCAGGAGCATTTTTCGGAGGAAGCGTAAATAATGGTTAATGATTAATGGTTAATGGTTAATTGTAAATGGTTAGTAATGTTTCCTTCAATTAACAATTAACAATTAACAATTAACAACTTACAATTAATAATTATTTTTATGATGAAGTTTTTACTATTTATAGGATTATTTATATTGATGTTGGTTGGTGGGGTCGTTGCGTGTGGCGTTTCCATCCTTCAAGCCATTTTGCGAGGTCTTTTTGGCGGGTCCGGCAGCAGTCGCTCCAAGCAAACACGAACCACGCATCAAACTGCACACCAAAGCAAAGCGACGCCACAGCCCGAAGTCAAAGAAAAAATCATTGACTCCGATGAGGGCGAATATGTTGAGTTTGAAGAAATTAAATTGTAATAAGCCGTATGCGCAAAATAACGTTTGCCAAACGTTTCAATGGCTGAACCAAATTCAAATGCAATGTCCTTGTGAGCATAGGTTCCACCATATTTTCCTCGTTCCACGTACATCCCAATGGCATTGGTTTTTTCGATCCATTGTCCGGGCGTTAAAACAAAGTTATGAAGTCCGGCTTGCATCTTAAAGCGGTCGAATTCGACCGCTTTAAAATTTGGATTGTACATTTCTTCCCATACTCCTAAAAATTCGAGCGTACTGCGTGTCCGTATCCAATTTTTAATGATGTCATAAGCTTTGCCTTGACCTTCTTTTGCATTCGCCATATCCGTAATGCAGATATAGTCTTCATGACCGGATGAAATAACTGTGACATCCGTTCCCTGTACATTAATGATTCCCTTTTTGTTCATGATAATTTCTTTTAAAATTAAAATTGCTCCTTTTTGCCTTCGCGTTTGACCATATGTTTGAAGCCCAAAACAGCCAAATTTAATTCAAAAGACGTTTCTGTTGCTGTCGTTTCCAATTCATTGCCGATTAAGTCTGAAAGTATCTCGCCGCTGCGATTGAGTCGAACTTTTCGCTCCGGCCCATCAGGCAATTGGATACATTCGGAAACAGTGCGCGAAAGTTCTTTGAGCCTGGCAAACGTTTCAATGATTGCCAGCGTCGTGGCGGTGGCAGTTGGACTTTTTAAGATGGTTGCTAACATGTATAAACCCTTTTCTGTGAA
Source organism: Candidatus Symbiothrix sp. (assembly GCA_031261285.1). Taxonomy (GTDB): domain Bacteria; phylum Bacteroidota; class Bacteroidia; order Bacteroidales; family Azobacteroidaceae; genus Azobacteroides. The sequence continues at coordinate 22,063 of JAISKM010000159.1, forward strand.
TGCTTTAGGTAACTTATGTTTTCCTCCCCAACTTGAAGTCGAAATTTTCGACTTCAAGTTATTCCACTCATCTGCTGTCACTTGATAAATATAGCCATCATCTGGAAATTTTTCAGGATTATTACTAACAGCCTCATTCACACGTTTCGTTTCAACACCATACAACACCGCGACATCACTGTCGAGAATAACACTCTGATCACGCAAGTTGAGTACCTTGTCCTCCACTTGTCCGAACTTTACCATTTCATTCATATCTTTTTACACTTTAAAATTAAAATTGCTCAAAGGTAGACGTCTGTGTTGGAATCGCCAAATTTTTTATGTTATCATTGTGTTATCGAAATGTTATTTTTATGTTATCATTTTGTTATCGTTTTGTTATCATGGGTTGTGCGGTCTGTGAGATAAGGACTGTAAACACCAAAAGCGGACGATTGCTCGCCCGCTTTTGAAAATTGATTGCTCATTTGAGCCATGATGTATTTGTATTTATGGCAAAGTGATTACTTCTGTTGCAGGATTAGGCGAAAAGGTTCCGGCTGATACAGTGAACTTTAACTTCAAAACAAATGTTTTTCCGTCGAAAGTTCCGGTGCCTTCTACTGATGCCGGACCATAACCGGACAAATTCGCTATAATCACTTGTTTTGCTACCGTTACTTTTGTTCCATCAACAGTAAGCCGAACATGATAGCCGGTTTGATACATATCAAGAACATTGTAGAATGAAATTTTCGGAACAGCTTGTACTTCTACCTGCCATCCTTCTTCAAAAAATTCCGATTCCATATCAGCAACTACAACAGGCGCTTGTCCTGTGTTGAGCGTTTTGACATCGCCATACGAGACACCTGCACCATTTAAGGCATAAGCTCTATAATAATAATTTGTATTAGCTGTTAAACCAAGAACCAAAGATGAAAAGTCACCTGTCCCTGTGGATACATTTCCATCCACTTTCACAGTTTCATCATTAACATTCAAGGTGGGCGTTGCGTTTGTAGCACTATAAACAATGCCCTTTGCTTGAATTGGAGATCCACCGTCTGAAGTAACTGCTCCGGGAACAATTACGCCAAAACCAAACGTTTCCGGTGTTCCTACCGTTAATCCGGATGGCGCATCTGCGCCATCTGCGTAATATATAATCGACTCATCTTTCGAACAACCTGTTAACAAGAACGCCGAAATAACTAATGAATATATTAATCGTTTCATATCTATCTAATTTTTTAATTATTGAAATTTACTTTCCGTTGGAGCCGGATTTTGATCATCTTTGCTCATTGCCGAATTATTATCAAGTTCTCTTAAAGGCAATTGAAATAAGAAATACCAACTGCCGGCAGGAATCTTATACTTCGCACTGCTTAAATGATTACTTCCTGCATACGCACGGTCGATGCCTTTTTTAAGACGCAAGTGATCAAACAAAGAGAACCCTTCAGCCCACAGTTCAATACGACGTTGTTGATACACATCTTCTCCGGTCACAGTGGATGCGCTCCAGCTCGGATCGCGATTTTGCATCAACTCTTTCAATACGTTTGCAGCCTCAGAGCCTTTTCCGCTCCTTGCCAATGCTTCCGCTTCGGTTAGCACTAATTCAGAAGTACGCATAAACACGTAATCTGCCTCCCAGTTAGGCACGGCCTTAAATTTCAAATTCGTATAATCAGGTAATGCTGCTTCGTATGAAGTGTAATTATTTCCTGAAGCTGCAACTTTGAACTGTTTCCGCCGCGCATCCGAAACACTCATTTGGCTATACAATTTAGCATCTATTTTCCGATATTGTCCCACTTGCCCACCATAACCGGCATCATACGAACAAACAAATGAGAAGAATGAAGCAAACATAGTCGTTGTTTCGCCTGTAATATCTGCTCCCCACAACCATTCTTTTGAGTTAATGTTGTTGAAGCCCTCAGTAGCTAATTCACTTATAGTCAGCACAGGAAACCCTTCACGTGCGATATGTGCATATTTTGCAGCATTGTCCCAATCATTGAGTACTAACAAGGCACGAGAATAAAGACCGGCTGCCACATTTTTGTTGATATACACTTTACTTGGACGTTCCCAACCATCTAAATAGTCGATGGATTTTTCGAAATCCGAACGAATTTGTGCGTAAACACTTTTTAAAGTTCCGCGTGAGGCATCGGATTCTCCTTCTCCTGAAGTAATAATCACGGGAACACCTTTAGCATCTTCATTGCCGATATACGTTTGTTGGTACATCTGAGCAGCATAAAAATGACCCAACGCGCGCAATGCAAACGATTGTCCCAGAATAGCTCTTAGCTCCGGATTTTCAGTATCCAAGGCAATTTTAGAAATAATGTCATTCGCTTTTGCCACCACTGTATAACAGAAATTCCAATAGAAAAAGGGTCTAACATATTGAGCTCCCCAATAATCCAATTCATAATCGTAGGTAAACCAACCGCTACCGCGAGTATGGAACGCCAAGTCGTCGTTCATCACATCGCCCAAATGGGCAATCCCCATCCAGCCGAAATCTTCATGACGAGTGCTGGAACTTCCTTGCGTATTGTATTGAGTCATATAGGAATAGATTCCTACTTGAAGTGGTTCTACTACACTCAATAATTTTTCCGGACTGCTATTCAATTCATCAGCAGTGACGACACTCGTATTTTCTATATCGAAGAAATCTTCGGAGCAAGAAAATAGGGAAAAACCCAACAATACTATCAATAATTTATTAATTGTCTTCATTTTTTAATTTTTAGAAGTTAATATTGACTCCAAAAGATACCGTCCTCATGGTAGAGTAAGCATAACCGGTGGATCCGTCTAAACTTTGACGTGGATCAAAACCTTGTCTTTTAGAGAACAGGAACAAATTATCACCCACAACATACAGTCTCAAGCGTTCAACGCCCAATTTCGTAAGGGTACGTTTTGGGAAAGTATAACCCAAAGTCACATTTTTCAATGACAAATGCGTAGCAGAAGTCAAGAAACGATCGGAGCTTCCGGCTATATCCTGATTTCCGGTTTCAATTCTCGGAATAGTAGCATCTGTATGATCCGGAGTCCAACGTTTGAACAGATCTTTATGAAGGTTGCGGCCGGCACTTGCAGGATTCATAAATTCGGAATAAGTGCCATCATAAGCCCAACCGCCGATTTGTCCGGCAGCCGTGATGCTTAAATCGATTCCTTTGTATTCGGCATAAGTAGAGAACCCGCCATACAAATCAGGTATCGGCGATTTACCTATATCATAACGAGTAGCCAAAGATGTTTTGTTCACCGTTTCCACGCCGGTGATGTTTCCCTCTTCATCGGTTATATCGTGATAATACAACGGATCACCATTTACAGGATCAACGCCGGCCCATTTATAATAATAGTAATTATAGATCGACTCACCTTTTTTTCTAAAAAAGCTTCCTGTAGCCCATCCATCTTGTGGACGATCGGGAGGCAAAGAAGTCAATTCATTCTTATAATGGGTGGCATTGATAGAGAAATTCCACTTAAAATCATTGGTGTCAAAAACATCATAAACGATTTCAGCTTCCACTCCTTTATTGACCATACTCATCGTATTTTCCCAAATAGAACTTGGATTTCCCATGGAAGGAGGTAACGGTTTTGCATACAGCAAATCGGTGGTTTCTTTCGAGAAGTAATCTGCAATAACCGAAAGCTTGTTCCAAAGCTTAGCTTCAAAACCTACATTAAAGTTCTTGCTTTTTTCCCACGTTAATTTAGGATTTCCTCTGAAAACATAAGTAATACCAATCGTACCATCCTGATTCACCACTTCATATTGATCTTTATAGGGTTGATTGTTAGGTACATTGTCATTACCTTGCGTCCCATAACTTGCTTTTACTTTCAAATCGTTCAACCATTCCACATCATTCAACCAATCTTCTTGTGTTAGTCTCCAAGATCCACCAACAGACCAAAAAGATCCCCAACGCTCATCCGGGTGAAATTTGGAAGACGCATCACGTCTAAAGCTGGAAGAAAAATAATACTTTTCGTTATAATTATATTTTAACTGACCGAAATAACCTTCAAGCGCATATTCGGCAGAAGAGGATGACGCATCACTCAATACAGCCCCATTCGCCAATTCAGGATTGTCCGGAATAAGGAAATTCTCTTTTCGTCCCCAAAGATTACTCGTATAATCATTTTTTGTTTCATGACCCAACAACACTTCAACGCTATGTAAGTCATTAAACGTGTGAGTGTAATTTAACAGTTGGTTTGCATTCAAAACATAATAACGAGTCATTTCTTTCGTAGAACGTCCGTTGACATTCAATGCATCTCCACCAATAGGTGTCTGAAACGCAATTTGGTTGGTATTAAAATTGTCGACGCTGGCATTAACCGTCAAAGTAAAATCTTTTAAAAACTTAAACTCTGCATAAGCTTTCGCATTCAAAACATCAACAGTCGTTTTACGAATATCATTACGTTGCTGAGCAATAGGGTTTGCATTCGCACCATAAGGACGTTTTCCCATATTTATACCATAATCATACAACGGATCCCCTTGTGAATCTGTAAGCCTATTTCCTTGTGCATCATACTCATAAACAGGATAGATAGGAGCAACCATTCGTCCAAACATAAAGACGCTTGAATAATTACTGCCGCCAACATTGGGCGCATTGGTCTTAACATCAGCAAAAGACATGTTAAAACCGGCTTTAAACCAAGAATTAACTTCTTGGTCTATCTTTAAACGTGCAGAGATGCGATTTAGGGAAGATTTTTCCGTATAGGAATTATCTAACAAATAATTGACGGATGCATAATAATTGGTTTTTTCCGTTCCGCCGCTAATACTGATGTTATTTTCCTGACGCAATCCCGGTTTAAAGGCCTCTTTATACCAATCATCGTGATACATCAATTGGGCATTCGGATTCAATTTGCCGGTAAACGGATCAATCAATGATTGGTTCGGCACATTATAATTGTTATAGCCACCTAAACTGGGAATAAGATTTTGTGAAGCGTAAATGCCTGCACTCGCAGCATCATAACCGTTACCACCATATACCATTTGGTTTTTAAGTGCTTCCCAATATAATTCATAATAATCTTTCGGAGACTCTAAAACATTGTAATTAGGCACCCCAATGGTGTTTGCTCCGGTGCGATTTTCAAATGTCACCAATGGCTTTCCTGTCTTACCTCTTTTGGTTGTAATCAAGATAACACCATTCGCACCACGTGCACCATACAAAGAACTGGCTGCTGCATCTTTCAACACAGTCAGCGATTCCACATCCTGATTGTTAATCTGATTCAAAGAGCCTTCATAAGGCACTCCATCCAACACAATCAAGGGATTTTTAGACGCCGAAATAGAACCGATACCACGCACATTAATGCTGGCACCGGAGCCCGGCTGTCCGGAAGAACTAAAAGTCTGAACTCCGGGAACTGCTCCTTCCAACGATTTCGAAATGTTTGAAACTTGCTGTCTCGCAATCTTCTCACCTCTAATTGTTGCCGCAGAACCTGTGAACGAACTTTTCTTCGCCGTTCCGTATGCCACAACCATCACTTCATCCAAGGTGTTTGTTGTCTGCTTCAATGTTACATTTACATTGGAAGCAACAGCCACTTCCTGGTCTTGCATGCCCAAGTATCTCACCACAAGGGTGGTTGCCGAACCCGGAACGCTCAAGGTAAATTGACCTTCCACATTGGTGGTCGATCCTACTGAGGCGTTGCCTTTCACCGTGACCGAGGCGCCAATCACCGGCTCTCCGTCTTCGTCTACTACTTTCCCTT
>JAISKM010000161.1 GCA_031261285.1 Candidatus Symbiothrix sp.
AAAGCGAACAATTATTTACTCTCGCTTGACATATTATGGAGTAATTACTCCTTTTTGCCTGTGCGTTTGACAGTATGCTTGAAGCCCAAAACAGCCAAATTCAATTCAAAAGACGTTTCTGTTGCCGTCGTTTCCAATTCATTGCCGATTAAGTCTGAAAGTATCTCGCCACTGCGATTGAGTCGAACTTTTCGCTCCGGCCCATCAGGCAGTTGAATACATTCTGAAACGGTGCGCGAAAGTTCTTTGAGCCTTGCAAACGTTTCAATGATTGCCAACGTTGTGGCGGTTGCAGTTGGGCTTTTTAAGATGGTTGCCAACATGTACAAACCCTTCTCAGTGAAGGCTTTAGGCATCACTCTCGTTTTGGCTAAATTTGCGGTCGAAATTTTCGACCGCAAATCTTCAAATTCATACTCATTTAGATCAAAAATATATCCATCCGGAAATTTATCCGGATTATTTTTGACTGCCTCATTCACACGTTTCGTTTCAACACCATACAACGCTGCGACATCACTGTCGAGAATAACACTCTGATCACGCAAGTTGAGCACCTTGTCCTCCACTTGACCAAACTTTACAATTTCGTTCATATTCTTTTTACATTTTAAATTAAAATTACACAAAGGTAGGAGTACAATTTTGAATCACCAAAAAAATTGTGTTATCATTGTGTTAACGGAATGTTATTATTTGCGATAACATTTGTTATCGTTGTGTTATCATTGGTTGTGTGAACGTAGGAAAGAGTATTAAGCAAAAATAAGGCTGCCTCCGTGAGGGAGCAGCCTTATTTTTATTGTAGTTGCTAATTGATTAGGAGCAATTAACGTGCATCATACGCTGCCTTGGTACGGAAAATATAGGTCGGCGTTGAACAAATGTATTTCCCTCCATTGTTGTAGAGTGCCATGCTGATATACAATGAACTTGCAGGGAATGTAATCACATCTCCTACTAACGTGCCTAATGGGTAACTCGCTACACTGGTTGATACCGTAGGATAGATAGAGCCAATGCTGAACATACCGTTACCCCAATTAACGCCGATTTCACCGGGGAGCATGCTCACTTTATTTGCTTTATCAACTTCAATCACTGTATTATACGTTTTACTTTCATCGAAATCACCCGGATCGTTGTATGGAAAACCGTCATAGATTCCACCGGAAACGGCGGTTGCTACACGATAAGCATTTTTGAAACGGTAACGCACATTGCCATTCACTGTTGCAGTTTCAGTTTGCACATACATAGGCAATGGAGTTACGTTATAAAACGTCTTAAACGTACCATCCACATAGATAAACGGATCTACTTTGAACCATTCTATTCCATTAAAAATAAACTCTACGGGTTCTCCTTTAACGCCACTTACATTCACCCCAACGGCTGTGATGGCATAAATGGCAGCCAATGTTTCATTCAGATAATTCGTTTCTTTTGAATATTTTGTACCTGTCGACACCACTCGGTCGGCATACTCACTTTCAGTGTGTGATGCCAAAAAAGCGTCTTTATCTGCTTTTTTCTCTATTAATACATAAAAATCGGCAACATCTTGATTCGGCACAAAGCGTAAATTCACTGTTGAACCGTCGTCTGCTCCTGCAGGAATAGTGTAGCTGTAGATAGTGACAAGTGGCCCCTTCTCTCCGGCTTTGGACAAATTGTCCGCCTCTTCACAGCCGCTGACGCACAATGCCAGCAGAACTGCAAAACTGTATAATATCTTTTTCATTCTAAAAATTCTTTTAAGTTATTAATCAAATCCTATTACCATGCCGGGTCTGAATCCGAAGGCGTTACAGGAGCGGGATTATTTTCGTCGGGATCAATACTGAAATTGTTATTAAATTCCGTACGTACAATACAGTAGTTCATCCAAGCGGGTTGCGTATTGGTGTTGAAACGCTTGCCTGTCGGGTGGTTTGTTCCGGTGTAGCTACGGGTAATGCCCTTATTGAGACGTTTAATGTCAAATGTGGCAAACCCTTCGCCCCAAAGTTCGATTCGGCGTTGCAACCAAATCTCATCTACAACTATATCAGAAGCGGCGCCTGTACTTACATAAGCCGGATCACGATACGTTTTTACAAAATTTTCAAGTACTGTTTTACCTCTTGCCGCATTTTGTCGTGCTGCCGCTTCCGCTTCAATCAAGATCATTTCTTCCACGCGCATCAACGGCACAGAAGTAGCTGATCCTATCATATAATCATTAGTTTCGCCTTTACCGGGTCTGAATTTGAAGGCACTATAATTCGGTAGACTGGCTACGTCGGGAAAATTACTTTCAAGTTGTGCCGGAAGGAGACCGGGTTCTTTGAATGATTTTTTACGAAAATCGGTACTCGGAATCAAATCAAACAAATGTCTGTCGATAAAAAAGCCTGAATTTCCTCCGCCGGGACCATTATAACCATAATATTGTTCAGGAGACATGAAAGCTGTCCAGTTGATAATACCACTTTTAACGACTTCATTGTTTGCTGTTACAGAGGTACACCAGATCCAAGAGGTATTGCCATCCGGCGTATTAAATCCGGTCTTTTTATCCAACCATTGGTCTTGCGTCAGAGGAGTATAGCCGGCTTGAGCCTGTTTAGCGTAGCTTTCAGCTTCCGCCCAATTTCCCAATTCGAGATGAATGCGCGCATACAAGCCATACACTGCCGCTGGAGTCGGTACATTTTTATTGGAAGCAGGAACGTCCTTTAAGTAGAGCGCCGCTTTGTCCAAATCTGCCAAAATCAATGGATAGAGTTCCGAAGCCGTTAGACGCGGGTTGTTAGCAACATCCACTGTTGTTTCTATTACACGCGGCACCGTCAATCCGTCCGGATTATTCGCGTAGGAACCTGCCAAATACAAGCGAGCCAAATCAAAGTAGGCAAATGCGCGGTAAAAATAGGCTTTCCCTAAGGCTGCCACCACTTCGGGCGAAGCCGTATCCGGATCAGGCACCAACGTAATCAATTCATTGGCATTAAACGCCCATTTATAGTACCAACGCCACGGAAATTGGCAAAACGCATAATCCGGTCCAAGCGCGACACCAACGCCGTAAAAAGTACCAAACTGGTTGTACTGCGGGTTATATACCATATCTTGTCCCAGTAAATCACGCATAATCATCAGAGCGGGATAGCCAAAATCGGTGTGGCCGGTATTACCGCCTTCCGTTTCATAATTATTCATCCAAGCGTCCATTCCGACTCCGGTAGACAGGATGGCAGCCTCCACTTGTGCTTTCTGTTCAGCCGTAATGGTGCCACCTTGTGGAAATGTTTCTTCCAAACAACTACTCAACGATAGTGAGCAAGTTGCCAAAAACAATCCTATTATTACTATATTCTTATTCATCTTATTATTCAATTTATTAGTTTAACCTTAGAAAGAAACCTGTATGCCACCGATGATATTCCGTGAGCCTCCGTAGTTTGTATCTCTGGTGGCTCCTGTATAACTTTGACGTGGATCCAAACCTTTCCGTTTCGACCAGTAGGCAATGTTTTCGATCACTCCATAGAGACGAATGCTGCTGATATCCAACTTCTTCGTCCATTTAGCCGGAAACGTATAGCCCAAGTTGACATTCTGGAAGTTCAGATAGTTTCCACTTACCAAGAAACGATCGGAAGATGTTGTCTGGCTATTGGATTCGCTGTCTTGATAGCGTGGAATCCCACTCGACGTATTGGTCGGTGACCAAGCCTTGAGCACATCTTTGTGGATCGCGTAACCTTGAGAACCGGATCCTGAGGAAGATGCCATAAGAGAAGCATAAGTACCATCATACACCTTACCACCTACCTGATAGTCGAACGTAACACTCAAATCAAAGCCCTTATAGGAGAGCGTCGTACCAAATCCACCATAAAAGTCAGGAATAGCTGTTCCTATACCCCAGTATTGAGAAGCTTCTGCCGGTTTCGTGGTTGTCGTGCTTTCTCCGGTCCATTTACCATCTTCCATCACTTTCTTATACCACAAGGATTCACCGAATTCATTGAGTCCCGCAAATTTAAGCAAGTACCAATCATAGATAGAACCGCCTTCGCTGATCCATTTATCACCATCGGCAAAACCTTTTTCCGGGGTTTTCAACCGTTCGGGTGGCAATTTAATCATTTTGTTCTTCAGTGTTGTCAGGTTGGCATTCACTAACCATTCAAAATCTTGCGTAGAAACGACTGTACCGACCAAGTTCACTTCCACTCCATAGTTGCGCAGGTCACCGATGTTATCATAGAAACCGGAATAACCGGATGATTCGGGAGCCGGGCGATAGAACAACAGGTCGTAAGAAGTACGATTGAAGTACTCCAACGAACCGCTCAACTTATGGTCAAACAAATCAAATTCAACGCCCACGTTAAAGTTGGCATTGGTTTCCCAACTAATACCTTTGTTTCCTTTAGAATAAAAAGGAGTACCCACCTGACCATCAGACTCTACGATGTCATAGATGTTTGAATAACGGTAATCCCCAATCTGGTCGTTTCCGTTTTCACCATAGCTGACTTTCAATTTCAACAGGTCTACCCAATCAATGTTACTCATAAAGTTTTCTTTATCAAGTAACCAGGCACCGCCGACACTCCAAAAATTACCCCAACGATGTTCCGGATGGAAACGGGAAGAGCCGTCGCGACGGAAAGATGCCGAAGCAAAATATTTACTATCGTAATTGTATTGTACCCGTCCGAGAAAACCTTCCACATTGTACCGGCTTGCACTTGAAGAGGAATTTACCACATTAACCCCGTGATTCAATTCGAGTGCTAATCCCGAAAACATATTGTCTCTTGATCCGCTCAACCCATAACCATTGTTATCGCTGTATTCGTGTGCCACCATCACATCGAAATTATGTAAGTCGATTTGATCGGTGTACGTCAGCAATTGTTGGTAGTTATAATTATTGATGCGATTGTGCGCCTTATATATCTGACCATTAGAGTTTTTATATTGTCCGTAATACGGATTCGTATAGTCGGTTGTACGGTATTCTGCTATATAAGCAGAACCATTGACTGTTAATTTCAATTTATCCGTGAAGCTAATATCCGCAAATCCACTCACATTGAACGTGCTACCATTGGCACTTGTTTCATTCAATAACACATCCGAAAGTGGGTTGGCGTTTCCAAGGGCAGGACGGAAAAGTCCGGCATTGGAGCCATCACCGTAATCGTAACGTTTCATGCCGCGTTTATCCCTTAGAATATTGCCATTGGCGTCACGAATAAACAACGGATAAATCGGTGCTAAACGAGACGTGAACGAGAAGATATTTCCAGATTGCAAGGTTCCCGAGTCATAGTTACCCGGTTCTTGCACTTTATATTGGTAATAAGCCACATTCCCGCCTACTTTCAACCATTTTTTAGCCTGATAGTCTGCTTTTAAACGACCGGTAAAGCGTTGGAAATCAGACTTTTCCACGATACCATCTTCGTTCAAATAACCGACAGATGCGTAGAAAGTGGATTTGTCATCCCCACCGGAGATATTGATATTATAATCTTGGCGAAGTCCTTGTTTATAGGCATCGTCTCGCCAATCATCCGGTGTCACTAAATATTTTTCTCCGTCAGCGGTCACTACGCGACCTAATGTAGCGTTCGGATTGAGTTTGCCGTTTACAATTAACGGTTGTCCGTTCGTTTCAAAGACATTGTATTTCAACCGGTCTAACAATGTAGCATTTGCATTTGCCGCCGCCGTTACATCGTTTTGTCCCAAACGGTTGTAATAATAGTTGTACAAACCGCTATAATACGCTTCGTAATACTGTCCCGGATCACGGATGATGTCATACTCTACCGTATTACGATTTTTTACACCCCATTTAGCATCCACGTTAATGGTAGCCTCGCCTTTTTTACCTTTTTTCGTGGTAATAATAACCACACCGTTTGCAGCACGCGATCCATACAATGAGTTAGCGGCCGCATCTTTCAACACGGTAAACGATTCGATGTCCTGCTGGTTGATAGACGACAGATTGCCTGTGTAAGGCGATCCGTCTACGATAATCAACGGATCTTTACCGGCATACAGTGAGGTAAACCCACGAATACGCATGGTAGCTTGAGCATTTGGCGAACCGTCAACGGCACGAATTTGCACACCGGGCAATTGTCCTGCAAGCGAATTGACCACGTTTGTGGTTACACGCTTTTCCAATTTCTCGGCACTAAGTGTTGCTGCAGACCCTGTGAACTGACTTTTTTTCGCCGTTCCATACGCCACAACCATCACTTCGTCCAAGGTGTTTGCTGCCTGTTTCAATGTTACATTTACATTGGAAGCAACAGCCACTTCCTGGTCTTGCATGCCCAAGTATCTCACCACAAGGGTGGTTGCCGAACTCGGAACGCTCAAGGTAAATTGACCTTCCACATTGGTGGTCGATCCTACTGAGGCGTTGCCTTTCACCGTGACCGAGGCGCCAATCACCGGCTCTCCGTCTTCGTCTACTACTTTCCCTT
>JAISKM010000139.1 GCA_031261285.1 Candidatus Symbiothrix sp.
TCTTCGGGAATCGGTTGCGGTTCGAGATATTCCTTGCCTGTCCAGTAAAATTTCCAGTCGAAACCGGTGTGTTTACTGATGGTTACTTTCAGCGGTCCGCCGAGCATACCGCTTTGAACCAATTTTTTGAGTGGTTTAACGGGGCTTCCCAAGCCGTAGAAATCGTCTTCGAAGCGGAACCAGGTGTTCAAGCGATACTTGGCGCCGTATTGTTTGACGGCTTCCATCACCCGTTTACCTTCGCCGATGGTGCGTGTCATGGGTTTTTCGCACCAGATGTCTTTCCCTGCTTTGGCTGCCTCTACAGACATGATACCGTGCCAATGCGGTGGTGTGGCGATATGCACAATATCCACATTCTTGTCCAGAATCAGATCGCGAAAATCGTGATAGGCGGCAATTTTATCCGTCACTAAACGTGTTCCTAACTCTAAATGTTTTTTATCCACATCGCAAACGGCAACTAAACGGGTACCGCCATAATTGACATGACCGCGACCCATACCGCCTACGCCGATGATGCCTTTCGTCAACTGATCGCTTGGCGCAATAAAGCCTCTACCCAATACAGGGCGCGGGATGACCGTCAATGCCAAAGTACATCCCATTGTTTTGAGAAACTCTCTTCGTGTTGTTTTCATGATAGTAAATTGAATTGCGAATATAGGCAATAAAATTAACAAAACAATGCCATAATGCACCGCTTTTCACGTATTTATATCTTCAAATTGTGCGAAATCATTTAATTGAAATTGATGGATTGTCTGATTTGCTTCCAGTAGAAATCTTGGATATTTCCAGTCGCCCAATAATGAACAATGTACAATTATCAGCGAACAAATCAATTTCTGTTTCCCATTTGCCGAAAGAGATTTATTTTGTAAAAATAGTTATTGATGGACAAAGCATCACGAAGAAGATAATCAAAGAATAAACGGATTATCGGATGACTGGCAGTAAGACCTGTTAAGTTTTTGAAACTTAACAGGTCTAAAGTCGCCACTAAATCCATAAAAATTTGAAAGTTATTTATTGAGATACAAAGCCCCGGATATCTTCATCCGTCAATGTCAGTTCATTATTTTTATTATGAGTTGATTCGTCTATTATTTTCCAAATCGGCAGTCCATAGCCTTGCTTCAGTGTTCTACGGCGGGCGATAATAGCATCCATTTCTTCCGGCCGGCCAATGCAGGGCGCACCGTTTTTCACGGCATCGTCCAGCATTTTCCAAGCCATATCGGAGGCAATCACACTGTCTTTTACGGTAGGGTAACCCAGGTTTTTACCGGCAATCACCGATTGGGCAAACACATCCACTAAAACATCAATTTTCTTGTTGTTAAAATCAGCGGTTTTCGTTTCAGTGACCGTTACGCCGTGCATATCCACCGTGGCTGTTTTGAAATCATGCGTTAACCGGACAATGCCTTTTGTACCAATTACATCCACATAGCAATTGTGCGTTTGCGTCTGCGCCAGATGTCCATATACAAAGCCCTGTGTGATATCGAACACCACTCCGTTTTGGAAGGTACCGTGCACCTGCACCCACCAGGGGTCGGTATGGCTCCACATGCGAATGCCTTGTGCGTGGTACGTGGCATATTCGCTACCGGCATACCAACGGGCGACATCCACGTAGTGCATTCCGCAATCGTGAAACGGCGGGCCTTCGGCACTGTGCCCTTCTTGCGGCATGTGTCCGGGCGTCATGTGGGCAATCCGGATAATGGCCAAATCGCCGATTTCGCCGGAACGGATGAAATCAATCATCGTTTTGTGGTACCAGGCATTGCGGTTGAACAAATTGACGGCGACCATCCGGTCGCTTTTCTCTACTGCTTCGGCCAGTGCCCATTCGGTTTGAATATCGCCGGCAATCGGTTTTTCCGCCAACACGTGTTTGCCTGCTTTTAAAGCTTTCCGAATTTGCGCGGGGCGGAAATCCGCCAATGTAAACAATCCGACTACATCCACAGCCGGATCTTCAAATAGTATGTCTTCGTCTTCAATAAGGATAGCGTGAGGCGCCATCGCTGCGGCCATTTTCTTCGCCTCTGTGCTGGGATCGCATATATAGGCAACCTCCCACAGTGGATTTTTCAGCAGTTCTTTGCCAAAAAATTGCCCCATTCGTCCAAATCCGATAATTCCGATTTTCAATTTTTCCTGCGTACTTGCCATTTTTTTATTCAATGACACAACAAACTTAATTTTCAAATATCCTATATTCGTTTTTGCCGATGAATACGATGACGGCTGCTTTCAGGTCGGTATGTCCTTTTAGCCGGTCGGATGCGAGGTATTGCCGTACCTGCTTCAAGCCTTCGTCTCGCTTTGCCGCTATTTCAGATTCTTTAGCTCCGGCTTTACAGTATTTTAATTCGAATACCCATTCGTACTTTACTTGCGGCAGGAGAGGATTGCGTTGCAAATAGATGTCCGCTCTGCCCGGTACAGCTTCGTATTCGCTCATCGGGACATAAATCTTACTCATGAATAAGTAAGCCAGCAACAATATTTTAATATACTTTTCATCGAAGCGTTGCAGATCGTAGTCGGACAGTTTGCTGAATGCGTTTTGTGAAACATAGCTAATAAACTGTTCCGCGTCACCTTCCATCGCCAGCACGGTGATGGCTTCGTCGAGTTGCATGGATTGAATAGTCATATCAGGCGAGGTTTCCCGCATCAATTGTATCAGGTATTCCCAATACAACGTTTTGATGGAATAATTGGGAATGACCAAGCGTACTTTGTTCAGTACCGGCTCTTTAATCGTGAGCAATCCCATGTAGAACAACAGAGATACAAAATAGCTGTTGTCGTTCAACATGTCGATAGAGAACTTTCGCAGAATCTCGGCAACTATCTCACCGTCCTTCACGATTTGGAGAAGCAATTCGCGGTTGCCGTCATTTTGTACGAGTTTTTTTAATCGTCCGTAATCCGTTTTTAAATTGAGGTCAACGAGGTCGATAGGTGGTTTTTTGAATTGCAATATCTGATTGAAAAAATAGAGCATCATGGCCGGATTATATACCCTTTGTTTCCCATCTATATTGAACAAATAGCCGTCATAATAAGCTTCCATGTCCACATTGATGAGATTGGCATCCACTCCCGTTTCCCGCATCAGCCATTCGACTTCTTCCTGCGTGAAACCCATCATTTCGTTATACTTTGGGTTCAGCGTAAGAATCTCGGCAATGTTGTAGCCGCTGGTGAGGTCGTCGAGCATTACCGGCGAAATACCGGTGATGAACGTACGGCTTGGAATGGATTTTGTGGAAGCTTTTATCCGTTCGTAGAAATCACGCACCAAACCGTTGGCGGCTACCATTGTTTTGTAGAAATCCTTCCCAAAACGATTGCCCATCGCTATCAGGTCGTTGGCAAAGTGATCGTATTCGTCAATGATGAAATAAATTTTCACCTTGTCTATTTCAGCCGCATTAAACACTAAATCCATTGACGTGACGCCTGAAGTTCTTTTTTCAACTTGTTCGAGATAGTACTCTGTTTCCGAAAAAGCATGTTGATAGTCCCGAAAAAAAAGGCGAATTGCATCCTGCACTTTCTTATTGAACGAATATCTGAATCCTTCCTCACTTGATGTATCCAATCCCGAAAAATCAAACTTCAGAATCGCATACGAATTTCTTTCCGGTGTTGGATGTTTGCCGATGTACAAATCACCGAACAATTGGTCAAAATTTTCCGCCTCATTCATATCGTAATAACAAGACAGGGTCATAAAAAACAGACTTTTCCCGAACTTGCGCGGACGTATGAAAAACTGATTCGGATTACTTTCGTTTTCCAACATCTCAATATACATGGTTTTATCCACGTAGGCATAGTTTTGAGTTCTTATGCTCTTATAATTACTACTGCCATAAGGCAACCGTTTGTATTTCTTCGCTTCCATCTTTTGTGAAATTGAATTACAAAGATAACAAATTAATTAATTAAGCTTGTGTATTTCAAAAAAAGGATGTACTTTTGCACCCGGATAATTAAGTATGGTCTGCTCGGATGGTGGAATGGTAGACACGCAAGACTTAAAATCTTGTGACCATAACGGTTGTGCGGGTTCAAGTCCCGCTCCGAGTACGAAAAAAGAAGCGGGAGGTTTTCTCAAAAATCTCCCGCTTCTTTTGGTATGAACTATTATTGTATTGGAATAACTACTGAATACTGTTCAGCAAATCCAATTTTCCGTCATCAATCAACTTAATAATCAATTCGCCGAATAAAGTATTTTGCCAGGCAAACCATTCGCGCGTGAAATTGTCGGGATCATTTTTATGAAAGGATTCGTGCATGAAACCGGTTCCGGCATCCGTGTGCATCAACATCCCGATGCAAAATTTAATTTCTTGATCCTCTTGGGAGGTGAAGGCTTTCATCATAATGCTCATGGGCCAGATCATATCATAGCCGATATGAGGGCCGCCAATGCCTTCTCCTGCCGTTCCT
>JAISKM010000025.1 GCA_031261285.1 Candidatus Symbiothrix sp.
CCATCATTCCAAATATTGATTTTATCGTCATACACACGAAGTTGAATAAAACTGCCCATATAATTGCGGTGTACCAATGCGTTAAGCAACATTTCTCGTTGAGCGGGCATTGGATATTCACTTGTTTCAATGCGGTACAAACCCTCAAATGTAATCTGTTTAGTGAGATATTTGTGGTCTAATCGCTCTAAAACATTGCGTAACAACACGATTATATTACCTTCTTCCACGTCTTGATAGCGCAAATCAGCATCGTCTTTAGCAAATCGACCTATTTTAACAAAAGTGTTAGGATAAAATCGTGCCGGGTCTTTTCCGAACAAAACAACGGCTGCCCGTTTGAGTTGTCCTTTTTCAGTAAGCCGCAGTTTATCAAGTATTTCCTCCGTTGTCAAACCCTCTACATCGGGCAAACGACCTTTTTCTTTCGACATTACGATATACGCTTTCAACGATTTTTCGTCAATGTCGGCAAATGTGGCTCGCGGCTCTATCACATCGTCCCAAGTTTGACCGCTACGTTTGAGCAGAAACTCGTTCAACGCTGCTCCTGTCAATTCCTGTTTTACACTGCCGCTGCGATAATAATACCGCCCACGCAAAGAAATTGGTACGGAATAGGGCTGCACGACAATTTCAATATAGTGCTTGTCGCCGTCCTGCAAAAGATTGACTTCAGCAGTAATTCCCATCAGGTTTTTGATTTTGTTGGGAATTTCTTCCATTAGTGTCTTTTGGTCGGGCAAACCTACAACGGTGGCGGCATCATTCATTCCGATATAGATTTTACCGCCTTGCGCGTTGGCAAAGCCGCATACCCATTTCAAGTAATCATCGTGCCACGAGGACTTGTATTCTATGTTTTGTTGTTCGGGCATAACAGCTAAAAAGCTCAATATTAATAATTTATAATTTCAATTTTTCTGTTTCTTTTTATTATATATTTTTATGAATAACCAAATTTAACGGGTAATTTTTCTATCAATATCGGCAAAGGCATTTTCGAGCCGCTCGGTATGATACATCGGATACATCTGTTGGACATAATCAGTCAAATTTGCTTCATCCAAGTCTTTTAAAACAGCAGTTGCAGTCGTACCGTTGCGTTCTGCGTATTTTTCGAGCAAATACACAAAAAACAACATTTCGTTTGATAATTCTTTTCTATTCATCATTTCTCACTTTTAATATAGGATGAATTGCGCGGGTTGCCGGTTTCGTGCTCATTTTTATACAAATCAAAAATGACGAGTGGCGATTCGCGGAATAATTTTGTCGTTTTGTCTGCTAACAAACTGTATGTTTGTGAATTGAGGAACTGTCGAATTGCCTGTTCTTCGGGAATACCATAGTTTTCGGCAATCTTTGGAATTACCCAGCGTTCAAAAAAGAACAAATAATCGCTTTTTGCCCATTTCATAATTCAATTACCTCCACACATTTAAGTTGTTGCAATGCTTTTCCTGTTTTGAACACATATTGGTCTTGCAATTTATCGGCACGTAATTGTCTTAAAGCCACCTGTGCAAAAAAATCTCTGTCGTCTTCATTTGTCGTCAACGAATCCATATACGTTTGTATTACCGGCATTGTTTTGTCGTTGGCAACGGGTCCGATAATTAAATCACAAGTGTCTTCGCCATAAATGTTTAAGCGGTGTTCACACACAAAGTCCAACCATTCTTTGTCCGGTTTTTCAAAGTGTTTTATTTTGATTTGCGACAGGAATTTTTCGTCCAATTCATAAACGTTCAACAATGGAACTCCATTCTCTGCTCGCCTTACAACCACTTTTGCCCATTGCTCTGCCTGCGAAATATCGGTGGTTGTGTAAAAGCCTGCTCCAAAATCAAGCGCCCGATTGGGCTGTATGATTTTAGGCATTTGAAAGCGGATATTTGTGCCGTGATAGAGTTTCATTCTTTTATCGCCATGAAATGATTGCAAATGTATAACTTTTTTTGAATGATGTCTTCATTCAAATTTTTTAATGTCATTCGGAGGCAAAGATACAAATATTTTCGGATATAACAACTATTTCGGTTCAAAAATAATTTCGATTGCGATTTTTATTTAGTGTTTGTTATATTTCAGCTCTCATGATTACGCCCAAGCACTCATTCAACGCCGCAGGCATGAGATATGCATAACCTTAAGAGCAGCAACTCCAGCTCTATGATTTTTAGTTCCTCCTCCGCCAATCCATACATTTCACAAACTCTGTTACCGCCTGTCTATTCATTTTCTTCATAATAATACGAATAATCAATACCTTTCATAAACATTTCTCTGTCGTCAATTTTAGTGGTTAAAGCATTTTTAATCAATGCTTTTATTTTGGCACTGTCAGACGGACTTATTTGCATGGCATTCAAATAGTCGTTTTTGTTGATTTTACTCCAATCTACACAGCGTTTTAGGGAACGTTTCAGCATTAAGTCAAGCCAAATTCGCGTGCTTCTGCCGTTGCCTTCCATAAAGGGGTGAGCCACATTCATTTCCACATATTTATCCACAATTCCATCAAAAGTTGTTTCGGGCATTCTTTCAATCACAGGTAAGGTTGTATTAAAATACTGTAAGATATTTTATCCATTATCTTTCTCTTTTAATTGCCATTTAATTTTTTTAGCCACTATGACCATTAAATGTATTTATTTGTGTATCAAATATATAAGTATTATTATTAGCCATTTTTTAATTACCATTTAATTTTTTCGATGCTTGACCTAATCTATAAGCAAACCAATGAGTTACGAGGATTAAAAAAAGAAAACGGAGAGAGTTTTAACACTTTCTCCGCCTCAGTACCCAGACCCGGGGTCGAACCGGGATGGAAGTGAATCCACTGGTGTTTGAGACCAGCGCGTCTACCGATTCCGCCATCTGGGCATTACGATTTGTGGGTGCAAAGGTAAAACTTTTTTTTGGTTCTGCAAACTTTTTTGCAAAATTTTGTTTACTTTTGTGCATTATTTTATTTTAGATAATACAAATGGCACAACAAATCGTCCGCTGCAAGCATATAGAAAGCGAATTGTCCCAATTTTTGAAGCAATTCAATTGTGATGGTATTTTTATTTTGACCGATGAAAATACCGATAAATTCTGCTTTCCACACATTCAACCGGTGCCTGAACTACAACATGCAAAAAAAATCGTCATTCCGGCAGGTGACGAAAATAAAACGATTGCAACGATTTCAAGTGTTTGGCAATTTTTGACCGAGAATGGGGCTTCGCGCAAATCGTTGCTGATTAATCTTGGGGGTGGCATGATCACCGACTTGGGCGGGTTTGCTGCGGCAAGTTTTAAGCGGGGCATTTCGTTTATAAATATTCCGACCACACTTCTGGGGGCTGTGGATGCGGCTGTTGGTGGCAAGACCGGGATTAATTTTAATGGTCTGAAAAATGAGATTGGGGCGTTTGCTCCGGCAGTTGCCGTTTTTATTGATGCTTCTTTTTTTCGGACGTTGGACTTGGCGAATTTGCTTTCGGGGTTTGCGGAGATGTTGAAGCATGGACTTTTGACGTTGTCATTGCGGGCGGAACAAGGCGAAAGCCCGCAATTCCCTGCGATTATCCGGGGATCCCGTGTCAAGCACGGGATGACAGAATTGCTTGGTTTTGATTTTGACAACGTGGATTATGGAAAGTTGAATGATTTGTTGTTTGAGTCGGTGTTGGTGAAGGAGCGTATTGTGTTGGAAGATCCTACAGAGCAGGGTATTCGCAAGGCTTTGAATCTTGGACACACGTTTGGGCATGCATTTGAGAGCCTTTCTTATCAACGCAAACAACCTGTTTTACATGGTTATGCTGTAGCGTATGGGTTGGTTTGTGAACTTTATCTGTCCTATTTGCATCTGAATTTCGATAAAAAATTGTTGCTGCAAGTAGCTCATTTTGTCAAAGAAAATTATGGCAAATTCGATTTTGATTGCAACGACTATCCGCAGTTGATTGAGCTGATGCAACACGACAAGAAAAATGAAAACGGAAAAGTCAATTTCACACTAATGAAATCTGTTGGTGTCGTCAAAATAGACCAGACTGCCACGGAAGTGGAAATGTATGAGGCGTTTGATTTTTTGCGCGAGTATTAAAAAAAATCAACAATTGATTTTTTTTGCAATGATGTATTCGGGACGGCTCTTGATTTCGTCGAACAGATTGCCGATGTAGGCACCCAGGATGCCGATGGTGAAGAGTTGGACGCCGCCAAAAAAAACGATGAGGACGACTAAAGATGTCCAGCCCGAATCGGCGTGTGTGAATCCGAAAATATGTCCCAAGACGGCGTATAAGCCATAAATCAGAGCGATGACTACCGACAGGAATCCTAATGTGGTCGCCAACATCAGCGGTTTTTTGGAAAAATAGAGCATCGAGGTGGTGGCTAAGGTCATCATTTTGGAAAACGGATATTTGGTTTCGCCTGCCAAGCGCGGTTCGCGCTCATAGTAAAACGGAATTTGTTTGAATCCGCTCCAAGACACTAATCCGCGAACGTATTTTCCCTGTTCCGGCATTTTGTTAAATTCGCGAATGATATTGCTGTCTATCAACCGGAAATCGCCCGTATCTACGGGCAGTTCCACTTCCGAAAAGAGGTTGAGGAAACGGTAAAACCATTTGGCCGACCAAACTTTGAAATGACTTTCGCCCTTGCGTGTGTTGCGCACGCCATAAACCACTTGCGCCTGATTCGTTTCAAGCAGTTCCAGCATTTCCGGAATCAATTCGGGCGTATCCTGCAAATCGGCATCCATAATTACAGCCAAATCCGTTGTACAATGATTGATGCCCGCCGTGACCGCTTTTTGATGTCCAAAATTTCGTGAAAAAACAATCACTTTGACGTGTGGGTCGTTGGCGGCAATTTCTGCCAACAATACGCCCGTGTTGTCCGTGCTTCCGTCATCTATAAAACTGATTTCCGAGGGATTCGACAGCGTGTTCAGCACTCGTTTCAATCGCCGGTAGGACTCTTGCAAGACAAGTTCCTCATTGTAGCAAGGCACTATGACCGTCAATGATTTTGTCATTGCTCTAAATAAGTGTAGCCATACAGGCCTGAACGGTAGTTGGAGAGAAATTCGCGCCCTTCTTCGACGGTGATTTTGCCCGCTTTCATGGAGGCGGTTACCCATGTTTCAACGTTGCGCACCAGTTTTTTCGGACTGTATTCAACGTATTCCAACACGTCTGCAATCGTTTCACCATCAATGATTTGCTCAATTTGATAGTCCTCTTTGTTGACGGAAATATGCACTGCGCTGGTGTCGCCAAACAGATTGTGCAAATCACCCAAAATTTCCTGATACGCACCCACCAAAAATACACCCATATAATAAGGTTCTTTTTTGTTTAACGTATGCACCGGCAAGTGGTAGGCGTAGTTTTGCATGTTGATGAAATTGTCGATTTTGCCGTCGGAATCGCACGTGATGTCCTGTATCGTGGCTGTGCGGTTGGGTTTCTCGTCCAAACGCGCCAAGGGCACAATCGGAAATACCTGATCAATCGCCCACGAATCGGGCAAGGATTGAAACAGTGAGAAATTGCAGAAATACTTGTCAGGCAGCATCTTAGAGATTTTGCGCAATTCTTCCGGCGCGTGTTTCATCGTTGACGCCATTTGATAGACTTCGCGCGCAATCGACCAATAGAGTTTTTCCACTTGGGCACGCGTCACAAGGTCTACAAGCCCCAAACTGAATTTATCCAACGATTCTTCGCGAATTTGCTGAGCGTCGTGCCATGTTTCAATCAATCGTGGCGCGTTCATGTCGTCCCACAATTGATACAGTTCTTTCACCAATTCGTCGGCATCTTCCGGCAACTCCTCATCCTCGCCCCATTCAGGCAAAGTGGTGGTTTCAAGTACCTGAAACACTAAGATCGAGTGGTGTGCCGTGAGCGAACGCCCCGATTCTGTGATGATATTGGGTTGCGGAATGTCGTTTTTGACGCAGGCATCCACCAGCGTAGAAATCGAGTCGTTGACGTATTCCTGGATGGAATAGTTCATGCTGCTTTCGCTGCCTGACGAGCGTGTACCGTCGTAATCGACGCCCAAACCGCCACCGATGTCCACAAATTCGACGTTAAAGCCCATCAAACGGAGCTGCACGTAGAATTGAGAGGCTTCACGCAAGGCATTTTTGATACGGCGAATTTTCGTCACCTGACTGCCAATATGGAAATGAATCAACTTCAGGGATTCTTCCAGTTTATTTTTCTTCAAAAAATCGAGTGCTTCGAGCAATTCGCTGGATGAGAGTCCAAACTTGCTGACATCGCCGCCGGATTCCTCCCATTTGCCGCTCCCGGAGCTGGCTAATTTGATGCGAATACCGATATTGGGCGTGATGTGCATCTTTTTAGAAAGCTCGGCAATCAATTTCAGTTCGTTGAGTTTTTCGACCACGATGAAAATGCGCTTGCCCATCTTTTGAGCCAACAATGCCAACTGAATATAGTCCTCGTCCTTGTAGCCGTTGCAAATAATCAGCGAATCGGGACTGGCATTGATCGCCAACACCGCGTGCAATTCGGGCTTAGAACCCGCCTCCAGACCAATATTGAATTTTTTGCCGTGGCTCACGATTTCTTCGACCACCTGACGCATCTGGTTGACTTTGATCGGATAAATGATGAAATTTTGCGCGGTATATTCGTATTCCTGCGCCGCCTGTTTGAAGCAGTTGGAGATTTTTTCAATGCGATTATCCAAAATATCGGAAAAGCGCAACAGCACGGGAGCGGGCACGTCACGCAACGTCAATTCATCCATCAACTCCTTCAAATCCACCTGTGCGCCGTTTTTTTTCGGACTCACCGTGATATGACCCTTGTCGTTAATGGAAAAATAATCCAATCCCCAGCCGTAAATGTTATACAACTCAGCCGAATCTTCAACACGCCATTTTCTCATTTTTTTAATTTTTGCTGCAAAAGTACAAAATAGTTATGAGTTATGAGTTATGAGTTATGAGTTTTTTTTGATAATTTTTGCAAATAATTTATAATTCATAATTCATAATTCAAAAATTGTTTGTACCTTTGCACCGCAAAAGCAAAATGGTGGTTGTAGCTCAGTTGGTTAGAGCATTAGATTGTGGTTCTAAGGGTCGCGGGTTCGAGCCCCGTCTCCCACCCCATAAAAAAGAGTTGGTCAAAGACCAACTCTTTTTTATTCATAATGTCCACGAATAGAGTGTACCGTTATTAATTGTTTTTCAAAATCAATTTTATAAACAATACGATGCTCCTGATTAATCCTTCGTGAATAATAACCCGAGAGATTCTGTTTAAGTTGTTCCGGCTTGCCAATCCCTAATACCGGATTTTCTTTTATGGCTCTTAATAATTTGTCAATCTTGGTTTGAATACCTTTGTTTCCTGAACGTTTCCAATACTCAATATCTTCCGCAGCTTGTATTTTAAATTTTATTTCCATAAATTGTCCAAATCTAATGCCACAGACTCTTGTTTTTCACTGCGTCTAATTTTTGCCACAAATTCGGGATTATAGGGTTTATCCTCCTTTTTAACGATGATTTTTTTAAAAAAGGGCACAAGCATTTCGCCATATTTTGACAAATCAATATAAGTAATCACTTCGCGACCACGAGCATTTTTTTCAATATTTACACCTGCTAATTGTTCCATACCTTCCATAATTTTATATAACTACATTGCAAAGATACATATTTATAAATACATTTGCAAATTAAAGATAGAAATAACTTATTTTTTCTTTTTCGCATTCAGCTTTTCGGCAACAATGGCGTCAATCACGGCGACAGTCGTGATATTGACGATGTCGCGAACGGAACTTTCGATGTCGGTGAAGTGAACCGGCTTTTTTAGTCCCATTTGGATCGGGCCTATCATTTCGCCTACTTCCATTTCTTGCAAGAGTTTTTGGGCGATGTTGGCTGAACTTAAACTTGGGAACAGCAAGGTGTTAACCTCTTTTCCAAACAGGCGGCTGAACGGATATTTGCGGTCGCGCAAGTCTTTGTTGAGTGCAAAATTGACTTGCATCTCACCGTCGATTGCCAAATCGGGATAGCGCTCTTGCATCCCGCGCACCACTTCGTGCACATGCGCCGGACTGCCTTCCGTGTCCGAACCAAAGTTGGAATAGGAAATTGCCGCCATCACCGGCTCGTGAGCAAAAAATTTCACTGTATCAGCGGTCAAGCGAGCCAGATCAATTAATTGTTCGGTGGTCGGGTGACGATTGATTAACGTATCCGCCAAGAAATAGGTGCCTTTTTGTGCCGTCAAAATATGCATGGATCCAAACGTTTTGTATTCGGGACGAATGCCAATCACCTCTTTGGCAACTTTTATCGTATTGGAATATTTCGTGTAAACGCCGGTGATAAAAGCATCGGCATCGCCGGTTTCTACCATCATCATGCCAAAATAGTTGCGTTCAAACATCTTGTCTTGAGCTTCATCAAAGGTTGCGCCTTCACGTCCGCGTTTTTCGGCTAACAATTTGGCATAGCGTTGACGCCGGTCTGCTTCCCGGTCGTGACGCAAATTGACCACCTCGATGCCGTCCAAATCAATGTGCAATTCGGCAGCCAGTTTGGCAATCCGTTCATCGTTGCCCAGCAAAATCGGGAACGCTATTTTTTCGTCGCGTACTTGTGCAGCAGCTTTCAACATATTTTCGTGGCTACCTTCGGCAAACACTACACGCTTCGGATTTTTTTGCGCCGTTTCGCTCAATTCGCGAATCAATTTGTTGTCGTAGCCCATCAAATCGCGCAAGGAGTTCTCGTATTTATCCCAATCGGTGATGGCTTTTCGTGCCACACCCGAATCCATGGCTGCTTTTGCAACCGACAGCGACACGGTCGTCAACAAGCGTGGATCCATCGGTTTCGGAATAATGTATTCGCGACCGAACGTCAACATCGACAAACCATACGCCGCATTGACCACATCCGGAACGGGTTGTTTCGCCAAACCGGCAATCGCGTGCACGGCTGCCAATTTCATTTCTTCGTTAATCGCCTTAGCCCGCGTGTCCAACGCTCCACGGAAAATATACGGAAAGCCCAACACATTATTGACTTGATTCGGATAATCCGACCGGCCGGTCGCAAATATTAAATCTTTGCGCGATTTGGTGGCTTTATCATACGAAATTTCCGGATTAGGATTAGCCAAAGCGAACACGATTGGATTGGGCGCCATACTCTTAACCATTGCCGGCGTCAAGACATCGGCCACCGACAAGCCCAAAAACATGTCGGCACCGACCATCGCTTCTGCCAACGTATTGACCTCGCGCGAGGTGGCGAAAAAGGCTTTTTCCGGTTTCAAGTCTTTGCGGCGAACATTAATCACGCCTTTGCTGTCGCACATGACGATGTTTTCTTTTTTCGCACCCAAAGCCATGTACAAGCGGGTGCACGAACTTGCCGAGGCACCTGCACCATTCACCACGATGCGCACATCTTCTATTTTCTTTCCGGCCAATTCCAACGCATTCACCAATCCGGCAGACGTGATAATCGCTGTCCCGTGCTGGTCGTCGTGCATCACCGGAATATCCAGTTCTTCTTTCAGTCGCCGTTCGATTTCAAAACATTCGGGTGCTTTGATGTCTTCCAGATTGATGCCGCCAAACGTCGGAGCAATGGCTTTCACCGCTTCTACGAATTTATCGACATCCTTTTCATTGACTTCAATATCAAACACGTCAATGCCTGCAAAAATTTTAAAGAGCAAACCCTTGCCTTCCATCACCGGTTTGCCCGCCAATGCACCAATATCGCCTAATCCCAAAACGGCCGTACCGTTGGAAATAACAGCCACCAGATTGCCTTTGGCAGTATAATCATAAGCAGTTTCCGGACTTTCTTCAATCGCCAAACACGGCTCGGCAACGCCCGGCGAATACGCCAGCGATAAATCATATTGTGTACTGTGAGGTTTTGTTGGGATAACCTCTATCTTACCCGGTTTCCCTTCCGCATGGTAGCGTAGGGCTTCTTCTTTTAATTGTGTTGTCATTATGTCATTAACTTCTTTCAAATTTAATATAGCGGGGCACCGACGGCGTATAGCTCTCCACGTCCCACAAACTGCTGGTAATCATCAAATCGGCACTGTAGCGGTTGCACGCAATGGGCACGTTGTGGACGCGGCATTGGCGAAGCAACATCTGAATATCGGCTTCATGGGGCTGTGCGTTCAAATCGTCGATCAAAAAGACTGCCATATTGATTTCGTGACGCACCACCATCGCAGCAATTTCCGCATCGCCACCCAACGGACCGGAATTCATGCAAACGACTTCCGCCGCGATTCCTTTCTCTTTAAAAGCTTGCTGAATCAGAGAACCTGTTGTCCCGGTGCACACCAATTGGTGTTGCGACAGCATATCCGCATTGAAAACCGCCCATTCCACCATGTCGGCTTTCCGTTGGTCGTGTGCCACGAGTGCTATTGTTAACTTTTTATTCATAAAATTCCAAATTTGTGTGCAAAGATACAAAAAAATTGCGACTTATGCAACAATATTCCAACTATTTTTGGAAGTCTGATTATTTTATGCTAACTTTGCACACAAAATAAAAATTTTAATACAAGTTATTATGAAACATGGAATTTATGCACTGTGCCTTATTTTGGCAGTAGCAACATCTTGTCAGAAAAAAGTGAATTATTTGGAAGTTGCCCAAGAGAGTGAAGCCACCTTTAATGCTTTTGATGAAAAATTGACTGCATTACAAGAAAAAGGCGAAGAAATTACGCCCGAAATGGAAAAGGAATACTATGCACTGTTTGATCAAACGAAAGCAGATTATGCGCAGTATTTTGAAAAAAACATCAACGACACAACCGCTCAACGTCTTTTTGGTGAAACGAAATGGGTACGTCGCTTGAATGTTGACCAGTTACAAGCCATTTTAGGCAAAGCAGGTCCCGAATTTAAAGCCACCGAATTGTATCAAAAAACGGCTGAACGCGTGGATAATATTTTATCGTCAACACCCGGTCATCCATTTAAAGAAATCGTTGCTGAAAATCCCAAAGGACAGGAAGTTAAACTGTCGGATTATGCCGGAAAAGGCAAGTATGTGCTGCTTGACTTTTGGGCAAGCTGGTGTCCGCCGTGTCGCGCCGATATGCCTCAGGTGGTTGAATTATACAATAAATACAAGGACAAAAATTTTGAAATCGTTGGCTATTCATTAGATACGAATGCAGCCGATTGGAAGAAAGGATTGGCAGATTTGAACATGACTTGGCCCCAATTATCTTCCTGTCAGGGTTGGGATTCTCCGGGTGCTAAAACGTATGCCGTCAACTCTATTCCTTGCACCTTACTCATTGATCCGCAAGGAAATATCATCGAACGGGAAGTAGATGGTAATCTGCGTGGCGACGCATTGGCAGCTAAATTAGCAACGTTAATAAAATAAAAAATGTGTTGTAAAACATAATTTTTTATTTGGCAGATTGGGGAAAAGTCGCGACCTTTGTAGCCGGTAACCTAATCAATCTTTTTGCCTTAAAAAACTAATGCTATAAGAAACCGCATAAAGGGGTTCTCTGAGAAGAGAACCCTTTATTGTTTTACAGGATGCTATTTTGGTGCTCACCCGTAAAACCTTGTGTTTGAGAAGACCGAAGGTCTTGAATATGAATAACCGATTCCAAATAGTATGACACATCGGCTAGTTTGAGAAGACCGAAGGTCTTGAATATGAATAACCCCCAGTGAAGCCCGATAGGGCGACTGGGGGAAAGATAAAATGCTCTC
The DNA here is from genome assembly GCA_031261285.1 of Candidatus Symbiothrix sp. Taxonomy (GTDB): domain Bacteria; phylum Bacteroidota; class Bacteroidia; order Bacteroidales; family Azobacteroidaceae; genus Azobacteroides. The sequence goes on from JAISKM010000025.1 coordinate 11,806, forward strand.
CTCTGCGCAACCTCGAAGGGGTTGAATATAAACCAATTAAGATAAGTATTTTTCATCAAAATCAACACCGCATTCTTTAAAAATACGCATTAATTCATCCTTAGAACTTTCCTTTTTGT
>JAISKM010000041.1 GCA_031261285.1 Candidatus Symbiothrix sp.
TTTAAAGATGTTTCGGGAAAAGTGCTCAGCTCAGCTAAAATCAATGACTGCAACACTTTTGAAAAACCCAATACCGTAACGGTAAAAGATTTCAAAGGCGCTAAACTGTCGAAAGGTTCGCTTTCGGTAACGCTGCCCGCTAAATCCGTTGTAATGCTTGAATTAGAATAAAAAAATAATGATTGAAAATGTGATAATTAGCCTCTATGAAACTTTCGTAGGTGTGTATCAAATCAAAAATAATCCATCAACCATCAAAAATAATTATGTTTTCACCCAAAGACCTGCAACAATTGAATGCCAAGGGAATTACCTTTGATGCAATCGAAAAGCAAATCAATTATTTTCAAACGGGTTTCCCATTCCTGCAAGCCGACAGGGCAGCAACGGCGGGCGATGGCGTCAGGCGGTTGTCCGTTGACGCCATTGACGCCTTGGAACAGGCATTTCATGAAACGGCAGGCAGCCGGAAAATGTTGAAATTTGTGCCTGCATCGGGTGCTGCCACGCGAATGTTCAAGGATTTGTATGAATTTGTATCCGGCGCTGCGGCAAATGCGGCAATACAGGAAGTGTTCGACCGATTGAGCAGTTTCGCTTTTTACGATGCGTTAAAGCCTTTTGTGAACGATACTGCCTCGCGTAAAGCCGTTGCGGAAGCCATTCTTTCACCAAGCGGGTTGAACTGCGGCAATCTGCCCAAAGGAATGCTCTTGTTCCATTCCTACGCCGACGGCGCACGTACCGCTTTGGAAGAGCATCTGGCAGAAGGGGCTGCTTACGCCTGCAATGCCGACAAAAGCGTTCATCTGCACTTCACGGTTTCTGCCGAGCATCAGGCAGGATTTGAGGCGCTTGTCAGCGAAAAAGTGAAAAAATATGCCGACTTGTACGGCGTCACTTACCATATCGGCTTTTCGCAGCAAAAACCGTCAACAGACACTCTTGCCGTTGACCGCGACAACAGTCCGATGCGCAACAGCGACGGCAGCCTGTTGTTTCGCCCCGGTGGGCACGGCGCATTGCTCGAAAACCTTAACGAACAGGAGGCAGACCTTATCTTTGTGAAAAACATTGACAATGTGGTGCCCGACCGCCTGAAACCCGTCACCGTCAAATACAAAAAGGCGCTTGCCGCGCTGCTCATACAGTTGCAGGACGCCGTTTACCGTTATATTCGCCAACTAAGGGCAGGCGATACTTCCGCCATCCATGAAATAAAGTCGTTCCTGCAACAGGAACTCTCTTTTCAACTGCCGGCAGGCTTTGACAGCCGACCGACCGGACAGCAAAGCGCGTATCTCTTGCAGACGCTCAACCGCCCCATGCGGGTGTGCGGCATGGTAAAGAACGAAGGCGAACCGGGCGGCGGTCCCTTCTGGGTAAAGAACTCTGACGGCTCGGCGTCCCTGCAAATTGCCGAATCGTCGCAGATTGACAAAAACGACGCGCAGCAAACGGCGATAGCAGCAGGGGCAACCCATTTCAACCCCGTTGATTTGGTGTGCGCCGTAAAGAATGTGGACGGCAAGCCTTTTGACCTGTTGCAATACCGCGATTCCGACGCCGGCTTCATTTCGTTGAAATCGAAAGACGGCGTTGAACTGAAAGCGCAGGAACTGCCGGGGCTGTGGAATGGCGCTATGGCGTTCTGGAACACCGTTTTCGTTGAAGTGCCCATCGAAACCTTCAATCCGGTAAAAACAATCAACGACTTATTGCGCCCGCAACATCAAAATAATTAATAAGTTAGCCCTATAACCTACGAAACATTCGTAGATCTACGAACATTTCGTAGGTTGGGATTGTTTCGTCAAAAACGGCATATCGCACCCCACGCTAAAACCTTGTAGAGGTTTCACCGTATCTTATGAATCCCCGACGGGGAATGGCTATTGTATCGTATTGCATTGTCCTATTGATATTTATGCCCTGCGGGCAATTATTAAACAAACAAAAAACAAGGCGTAATGGACAAAATTTAGGCTAAAAAATGCTGGTTTTCGTCAAGTGGACATTTTTTAGGCTCTATTTTTTGCGGTTGTTTTTCCGTTCAAAGAAGTATTCTTAATTTTGCCTTGTCAAATTGAAACAGAAACAGGCTCTGCTGAGGAGCAACCTGTCAGGGATAAATTTGACCTTATACAAATTGTAGTGAAGGATTGCTTTTTGGCAATCCTTTTTCACTGCAATTTGGTAAGTTTTATGCCTTTAAACCCTAACTCCGCTTAAATTAGGTAGTCTATTTGAATTTTGGCGAACAGCCTCTGCGCTTTCTGCGTAATTTCGGACAAGAGCCACGTGTTTCGGATTTTCAATTTATAAATTGCTTTAGAAAGTTCGATAATATCTTTTGGAGAATGCTTAGCCAAGAGTTCAGCTTGCAGTAACCGTGCATACAATTTGTAGTAGGCTATCATTGCCAGAAAATTAGCAAATAGCCACCCCTCCATTACATAGCGGTTTTGCATATACGAGACATCGGCATCAAGATAGTTTTTGTAGCTGTCGAACATAACTTCCACATCGTTGCGTTGTTTATACGATTCATAAATGATTTGTTCAATGGCTTTTTCCTTTGCCGGTTTCTTTTTGCCTTTTTTGCTTTTGTTATCATCATTTGTCTGATTGTCAACCTTATGAACAATTGTTAGTGTTCCAAAATGATTCAATCTTTTGTCAAATCCTTCGCGTGAATAATTTTCAGGATGTGTTTCTATTCGCGACAGATAATCTCGCTCTTCTTTTATTCTCAATGCCTCGTCAAGGAAGGTAATCAGATTATAATCACCGTTTTGATACGAATAATACCAGATAATTCTTTCCTGAAAAATAAAATATTTCAACTCCTTTTTGAAATTTGGTTTTTCAAGTGGAGAAAAGTCAATCAGTGAATTATTACGATGCAATGGGATGATGTATGAAAGATTTTCTGCATCCATCACGGCAATATTATCTGCACTGAAAAATCCCTTGTCGGCAATGAATACCACTTTGTTCTTGATTTTCATTTCGTTGATGCACAATGACATTGATTTCACATCGGTGATATTCCCATTAATCAAACGATAATAAACCGGCTGTTTCATTTGAGCAGAAAACAGGTACATCAACCGGATTTGTTTGTCAAAATCGAAGTTCGGATTGTAGCCTTTTGCGTTGACTGCCAAATTTTCAGAAACGCTCAAAGCGTGCGTGGAATCCATCAACACGAAGTTCTGTTCATCGGGCATCTCTTTCATTTGTGTCTTCATCCATTCGACAACAGTCTGCCGGTTTTCGCCAAAATGTTTTAAGGTCGAAGAAACAATCTTATCCGAAAACGATTTTGTTGCCCAAAATTCCGAACAAAAATCGTGCGAATGGTACTCTTTTGCCCGTTTTATCGGCGTTTGATACGCCCAGCGCATCATCGCAAAACTGAGCAGCGTTTCAGAATGTTCTTCGCCAAAAAATGTTTTCAATGACGAAATTTCGTCTTTCATTAAATCTGAAAAAAGATGGTAAAGACCATAAGTCTTGATGTCAACTTGTGGCAGTTCCTCATTTTTCTGCCTCAATATGTTTTTCGATGAAGGTACAAATCCTTCTGTCTGAGTTATTTTACCAAGCAAGCAAACGGTCTTTTTTGCCGAACGCTTTTTCTGCTTGTCGTACACATAGTTGACCTGATACTTGTAAAAAGTACCGTTAATGAACCTGATTTCTGTTCTCGGCTCTTTATACTGTTGAATCCATTCCGGTAAATACATAATGCAACCTATTTAGGTGGCACAAAAATACAACAAAATAATGACACATCCAAATGTTTATGCCACTTTTTTTCTAAAACTACCTAAATTCTTGCGGAGTTAGGGTTTAAAAAGACCTTTTATATACTTGATTTTACGCTCTTTGGACAGTCCATTGTGGTTGCGCAACTTGTTTTTCAAATCAGAAAAATGCCCGTCCAATGCGTTGGTTGTGTTTGGTATTTTCAAGTGAGGGTAATCCTCAAAAGTAAACAGATATGGCAAGTGTCGCATCAGGCTTAAATACGCACTGCGAAGGCGTTTGTGCTTATAAACTTTGCGCTTTTTTCCTGCCGTTTGTTCGTTCAAAAAATCAGCCCGTTTCAAATGCCATTTTCCCAACAGTTCCGTAAATTCAATTTTTGTCGTTTCTGTCAGTTTCAAGGCAATTATTCTCAACTCTTTGGAAGCATCTGTTTTTGGTTTGCGCGTCAAATATCTGTTCACAATCCGTATCATTATGAAACTGACACATTTGCATCGGAATATCGGGGAACAGGGTGAAAATTCTTTTCTTTCCATCGCAGATAATTGACTGAATTTCAATGCCTCTGCGATTGATTTCCTGTATGCCGGACTCGTACAAAAGCAGCGTTTCGTGTTTCACAAAATCAAGTAAAAGCATCGTGCTGCTTAAACTGTCTTTGAACGCCATCACGCCGAAGCTCCTGCCGAAGTAAGTCGTGTCCATCACTACATTGGAACGAGGCATAAATGTCTTGTTCTTAACAATTTGAACGCTGTCTATCTTGCGCTGAACAGTCTTTGTTGAACAGCCAAATTGTGCTGCCAACTCCGCATAAGTTTGCTTGCCCGAACTGTACAAATGCCAAATCTCCTGCGCATCAAGACGAGGTGTGTCTAAAAACTGGCGACCGCAAACATAACATTTGTACAACTGTTTGCCGCCATTTTTACCATTTTTCTTCGTGATTTTTGAACCACAATAAAA
>JAISKM010000102.1 GCA_031261285.1 Candidatus Symbiothrix sp.
GGAGAGAGGGCAGAGATTGTAGAAGTAGCGGGAACGGGAACTTATTTGGAAAATCTTACTCGATTTAAACAATTATTCAAAGAAGATAAAGTTACCGAATTGTTTGCCGAATTGAAGAAAACTATGGCTTTTCCGAAGATGGGAAAAACACGGGTGAGGAATGTGACAGATTTAGAAACTGAATACCGAGTAAGATATAATATTAAAGCGGAAGACCCCATACCAAATTATCCTTATTCAAGAAATAATCCTGTAACCGACTTTGAATTGGAAGAAACAGGATATTTTGTGAGAGTTTATGATGATAAGCCAACTTCTTATTGGATATTTAGAATAGAAGATTTGCGAGCCTATAAAAATATGGACGAAGTTGCAGAAAATCTGGCTTTACCCAATAAGCCAACCAAAATAGGATTGGTAGAGATTCCAGAAGGAACAGTTTTAAGAAAATCTGTTGCAGGACCACAACCTTGGGGAACAAAGCCACAAGGGGGTGGAATACAATATGAAATTATAGAAACCCCAAAAGTAGAATGGTTTAAACCATTATTTAAAAACGATATAGAAGTAGAACAATTTTTTAAATAAAAATATATGTATATAACAATAGAGAGTTTGACTAATTTTTTTTCAGATGGCATGACTTTTAATTTACCTTCTGAGATAGTACGATACTTAGAATTTGAAGATGTTGTTGTTTTCCTACTTAATGAAAATGGGAAAAGAAATAAAATAATTGGTGTTAAATTTTCTCAGGAGGGAGAAATCAACCATCATTACATTGCATGGGAGTTTCAAATTATTGATGGATTAGGGAAAATCTATCCTATTCATTATTTTGTAAAAAAAACTCACAAAGAGCAAGAACTTATTTGTTGCTGGGGGGGGGGCTTCGATATAGATTTTTATATTAATCCTATTAGTGGTGAAATAATAGATAAAGTGTTTACAAAATGCTAATGGAATACTTATTTAGAATAGAAGATTTGCGTCAATACAAATCAATTGATGAAGCCGTAGAAAAATTAGCAATTCCTTATGGTGGCAGATGGGGGGGGTAAACCCACAAAAGTAGCATTGATAGAAGTTCCTGCAAATACTACATTGAGGAAATCTGTAGCCGGTTCACAAAAATGGGATTTAGGCAGTGGCTCTACTTTAGACCAAATAGGGGGTGGTATTCAATATGAAATTATCAGTCCTCATAAAGCAGAATGGTTTGAAACTGTGTTTGATGATGTTAATAAATTATTTGATTAGATATGAATACAAGAATTGATTTTACAAAACTGAATAAAGGCATCCCTATTATTCACAAACCTATCAAGAACATCCCATGGAATAGTTCTTTTATGGATTTATATAATTATGCAGATGTAATTAATATTCATAACATAGGTAAAAATAGGTTAATTATTCTTACTTTTGAAGCCCAAAATCTCTTTCCTGACTGGATAAATGTTACACAAAATATAATTGTTTTAATAAAAGATGTAGAATTAAACTTAAAAACACAAGGGATTGTTTCTGTTTCATTAGGGACTTTTCCTATAGGAGAAAAAGAATACTATAATATCACAAAAAAGTATTTTGACGATTTATTAAAAAATAGAGAAGATATATATGAAACAATGATTGGCGAGACAAGTTGTTATAGTATAAATAATGATTTATTCATTAATTTGGCATATAGCGATTATAATTATAAAGGTCAAGTTTCTGAATTTTATTTTAAGATAATAAATGCGAAAGGATAACGGCTTTGAATTGGAAGAAACAGGGTATTTTGTGAGAGTTTATGATGATAAGCCAACTTCCCCCTGTTGGGTGTAGTGTGCAAAAATGAAGATTAGGTGTTCGGCGTAGCGTCCACGCTACGCCGGGCTAATCGCAAGGCTCTTGCCTTGCAACTGATTAAGACATAGAGAGATAAAATCCAAGCATCTTGTGTAAAGATTGCTTGTTTATCCATGATAGATTTCTTTAGTGATGAACTAAAGGACGCGAAGCATTGTTTTATATGATAGAGAACGATTGAAAATTTAGGAAAACAAAAATAGTAAGAAAGTAACTTAGCGTTAAATAAGAGTATGATACAAAAAAGAATAGCGCAATTAAAAGAGGTATTATTGAGGGCACAACTTCAAGTCGTACTTTCAATTGTTGTCTTTTTGCTATTTTTCTTGGCACATAATAACGCTGTGCAGGCACAAACCAGTACCTATCCTGCGCAAGAAACAACTCAAATAACCACCATTCTTGCCGACTGCCGCCAGGATGTGAAACTAACCAACCAAACGCCCACACAACAATTACTGTCAGGCTTGCCGGTTTTGGCAGGCGATTTCCCGATAGTCATACAAATTAAATAGTAATAACAAATTGAAAATGAAACATTGTTTTTATGTACTCTTTCTGATACTGATTTGTTTCTCTTGCCACGAGGAACAAATCGTCCCGGTGGAAATTGATGTTGCTTTACACGTCAAGAACGACCACACTTCGCCTTTATCCGTAGCCATCGAAAACAAAACTCGGAATGCAACCAATTTCTTGTGGACGTTTGAAGGAGGTGAACCGGCGACTTCCTTCTCGAAAAACCCCAAGGCAGTTTTGTTCACAACTCCCGGCAATCATGCCATTACTGTGGAAGCCTGGAACGACGGTCACCGGGCAAGCCAAACTTATACCATTCGGGTGGATAGCATGGTTACGGTCGATTTTTTACCGGAAGTGGACATCAACAACTATGCGCCCGCCACATTCAAGATAACCAATCAAACCACAGGAGCGTCGTCTTATCACTGGACATTTCAAGGCGGTGTGCCTGCCTCCTATGAGGGACAGTTTCCTCCGGCTATTACGTATGCTCAGAAAGGTAACTACATCATTTCATTGACTGTTGAAAATGGGAGTGCCTCGTTCACTCACAGCAAAGAAATAGAAGTCCGGGAATCATTAGACGCCTCGTTCGCTATTGTTCCCTCGTTTGAAGACGAAGACGACATGGAAGCCCCTCTTCGTGCTACATTTAACGCGCAGTTGCAGGGAGTGGAAACGCTCCGTTGGGAATGTGCCGGAGCAACTATTACCAATGAAACATCCGAAGAAGCAAGTATTTATTTTCCTTCGGAAGGAAAATATACGGTTTATCTGGAAGTGTTTAATGGAAAAGAAACAAAACAAGTATCTCAGGCAATAAGCATTAACGCCAATACCAATTTGCGAACGCACCACGATATTCGCTTGGGAATTAATACAGCACATGAAACTTTCCCTGTCTATTATTCCACCCAATTACGCCGCTTGATTAGTATTTCGGAAACAAAAACCATTGGCTCTTCCGTTGATATTGTTTATTATGGTTTGAACGCCGGTTTTTCGTACAATCGGTTCGTATCTCCCGATCAATTGGAAGAAACATCGCACGCGGCAATTCCCGATGCCAAAGCAACAAAATTTATCAACCGAACGGAATTGGGCAATATCGCAATTACTCCCGCACAATTCAATGTGATGACTACCGATGCGTTGCTGCGTGATTTGCCGATTGCAGCAATTGTTTACGGCGACGAACCGTTTAGCAACAACCGGTTGCCCCACATTGTTTTGTTTGAAACATCCGACAAACGCAAGGGAGCTATCTTAGTGAAAGAAATGGTATCCGACGGAGCGAAAGGATCGTATATAACAATAGATATAAAAGTACAGAAAAATGATTAAAAGACTCATACTTCCTCTAACATTGCTTTTTTGTGCGGGGATGCTTTCGGCACAGAGTTTCCGGATTGAAGACCTAAAAAATCAATTCGGCAAAGGAAAGCCGTTCAAATTGACCGGTGGATTTTCAGCCAATTCTACGTTCAATGCCGGCAATGAAGTCAGCAACCGCGATCCTTTTGCTTATTATCTGAATGGAAATATCAACTTGAATATCTATGGATTGGTCGATCTGCCGTTTTCATTCAGTTTGACCAACTCCACTTCGAGTTATCAATTACCGTCCACACCCAACCGGTTTAGTATCACACCTTCTTATAAATGGATTAAAGGTTATTTTGGCGATGTTTCAATGACTTTTTCTCCTTATACGCTTAATGGTCATCAATTTACCGGAGCAGGCGTAGAGCTAACTCCTGATGGTTGGGAGTTTGCCGCCATGTATGGACGGTTGTTAAAGGCCGTGGAATATGACGAAGCCCAACCTGCTTTTCCACCCAACTACAAACGAATGGGCTACGGAGTCAAAGTAGGTAAAACGGCGGATAATTATAAAATTTCAATCAATATGTTAAATGCCAAAGATATTGAATCGTCCTTGTTTGTCCCTATTGATAGCTTAGGGATCACGCCGATGGCAAATCTGGCTGGAAGTCTTTCTTTTTGGTATAAACCGGTAAAACGAATAGAAATCACTGGAGAATACGGGCTTAGTCTGCTGACCAATGACAGGCGATCGCCTAAAGGAAATCAAAGCGGCGTGTTGAGTTTATGGAACGGCAGCAATATGTCTTCTTCCTATTATAATGCGTTTAAAATGCAAGTGAATTTAGTTGGCGACAATAATAGTCTTGGTTTAGGCTATGAACGTATCGATCCGGAATATAAAACGTTAGGGGCTTATTATTTTGTCAATGATTTGGAAAATATCACGCTCAATGCATCCCAAGCATTTTGGCAGAACAAAATAAATTTGAATGTAAGTGTGGGTTACGAACACGACGATTTGAAAAAAAGAAAAGCGAATGTTTCTTCCCGGGTAGTCGGTTCGGCAAATCTTTCGGCTGCTTTGACAGAAAGGATTAATGTTAATCTGTCGTATAGTAATTTTCAAAGTTATACCAATGTTCGTTCCAATTTTGAAGTGATTAACAAGGAAAATTCATTGGATTTATTAGATACATTGAATTTTGTCCAATTAAGCCAGAATGCGAACATCAGTTTGGGAATCGTAACCAAAAAGACAGAAACACAAGAACACAATTTGAATTTGAATTTTTCTTATCAGGATGCCGCTAACAAACAAGGAGAAATTTATCAAGTGGGCAGTGTCACGGAAATGATGAACGCCGTAGCCTCTTATTCCTGGACTTTCCTGCAATCGGGATTGTCGTTGAATGGCGATATAAACCTAAACAACAGTAAACTATTAAACAGCAACACAATCACTTGGGGACCTACTTTGGGCGTTTCCTCCAAATTATTTAAGAAAAAAGTCAACCTATCGGGGTCAGTATCTTATAATTCCGGTTTATTGGATGGTATCAAACAAAATGAAGTCCTCTTAGGAAGAATCAACAGTTCCTATTCTCCTTATAAACAACACAATCTTACGTTCGCCTACAATTTTCAATGGCGGTCGGCTGTAAATCGTCCGACAAAGAATAATTCATTGATAACGCTCGGATATAACTATCACTTTTAAGTTAGAAAAGATAAAAATCAAATACTGATTGTAAGTAAAATAATATTTTGTATCTTTGCACCAACAATAGTGTTAAGTTCATGAAAAACAAGCATTCGCATAACAAAAGCATTCTTTGCCTTTTCTTTCTTTGTGTCTTCTTTTCGTCCGCCTATTCGGTCAATTTTACGCCGTTTACGCGGTTCGACAAAATTACGCAGAACGATGGTTTGTCCAGCAATCATGTGCTGTGCATTTTTCAGGAAGAGGCCGGATGGATGTGGATTGGTACGAGTTTGGGGTTGAATCGCTACGACGGTTATCAATTTACCGTTTATAAGAGCGATGTGGACGGGTTTGGCACGTTGCGGGGGGAATTGGTGCGCTGTATTTTTGAAGATCCGGCGCATCGAATGTGGGTCGGCACGGAACGCGGCGGGTTGAATCTGTTTAATCGCGATACGGAAACGTTTTCGCATTTCCGTTTTCAAGATACGGCGACAGATACGATTTTTTCGGCAAACACCGTCACTTATAATGCTGCAGGACAGTTAATTGTAGGCACCAACAAAGGGTTGGCTTTTCTGAACAAACACAATCAGTTGGAACGCATTCCGGTGAAAGCGTTGGAAGCGGCGGGCAATCCCGAAATCAGTAAACTCTTTTTTGACAAGCAAAATCATTTGTGGATTGGCACCTACGCGGGCTTGTTTGTTTACGATTTCGCGACGAAAAAAAGCGAGCAAATCCCTTTGCCGGCGACTGCGAATCCCTACGATGAAATTAATTCTTTTTGTTTCGACAGCGATAATATCTTATGGGTAGGAACTTATAATTCAGGCGTTTACACCGTCAATATACATTCGCGTTTGATCACAAAAGTGAACACTTGGCCGCGCTTTACACGTGCGGAAACGGTGCGAACCATTCGGGAAGACCGTCAAGGCATCATGTGGTTTGGCACACGCGGCGGACTGGTTTCTTACGATAAATCCACGCAAATCTACCATTCGTTTTTGCGGGATGAGGACGAGAGTTTCAGTCTCTCGCTCAATTCCGTTTTGAGTTTATGCGTGGACTTTCAGGGCAATCTGTGGGTCGGCACGCGCGGCGGAATCAATTACCGCGATGTGGACAAGCAGGCTTTTATCCACATCAAAGCGTCGAAAAACGACGACCGGTTTTTGAACAGCGACGAAATTTACTGTTTCTATATCAACGGATCGGATTTGTTGATTGGCACGGAAAGTGGCGGCGTGAACATTTACAACCTGCTCACACACCGTTTCAAGTACCTGACGACAAAAACCGGACTGTCGAGCGATTGTATCAAATCGTTTGTTCGCGACGGCAACGACTTGTTGATCGCCTCGTATCAAGGTGGAATCACGGTGGTGGACGCCCAAACGTACCGCGTGGAAACCATTTTGAAAAACAAAAAGGACGCCGCCAATTCGTTGAAAGACGACGTGGTTTGGGACCTCTACAAAGACAGTCAAGGTCATATTTGGGTCTCCACTAACAAGGGCGTCGATTTGTATGACGGACGCACCAAAACATTCACACATTACCCCGTCTTTTTTCAAAATCAACTCTGCTATTGGATAAAAGAGGATGCCGGCGGCGATTTGTGGATGGGTGGCGATGAATTGGTCATCTACAATCCGAAAACCCAAACTCTGAAAAAATACAACGAACGTACCCGCGATTTTATCTCAACCGCGCAAAACCGTTATTGGCTCGCCACGCGCGACCATGGTTTAGCCTTATTTGACAAACAAAAAGGCGCGATTTCGTACTTAACGGAATCGGATGGATTGTGCAACAACACGGTTCAGTCATTCAAACGTGATGCGAACGGCTATATCTGGATCAGTACTTTCAACGGCCTTTCACGGTTCGACGAAAACACCCAAAAATTCACTAATTTCAATGTAGAAGACGGTCTGCAAGGCAATCAATTCAACTATGGAGCAGCCCTTGCCTACGAAAATAATTTGATTTACGGCGGAATTAACGGCGTCAATATTTTCAATCCGGCAGACATTCGCAAACATACGTTCGAGGCTCCGGTGGTTTTTACGGGCTTGCGAATTTTTAATGTGCCGGTCAAAATCGGCGAAAAACCGCTGCAAAAAAGTATCAGCCAATTGGATAAAATTGAGTTGACCGACAAACAAAATGTCTTTTCGATTGAATTTGCTGCTTTGTCTTATACCAAATCCCACGGTAATGAGTATGCTTACATGTTGGAAGGTTTTGATAAGGACTGGATTTATTCGGGCACGGTTAATTCCGCCACTTACACCAACCTCAATCCCGGGAAATACATTTTTCGTGTCAAAACAGCCGATACCAACACGATGGAAAAAACGCAAGAAGTACGTTTGGAAATCATTATCCACCCGCCGTTTTGGCAAACGGCTTGGTTTCGGTTAATTGTCTTTTGCATTCTGATTCTGTCGTTGATTTACACCATGCGGTTTTATTGGAATCGCGCTAAACTGAACAACGAATTGGTATTTGAAAAGACCAAAGCACGAAAATTGCACGAAATAGAAGCTATGAAACTGCGTTTCTTTACCAATATTTCCCACGAAATCCGGACGCCGTTGACCTTGATATTAGGACCTCTGAATCAGGTGTTGGAACAAAGTTCGGTTGATACCGATTCTAAAAGCAAGTTGCAGTTGGTTAAGCGCAATGCCGACCAATTATTGAAACTAATCAACCAATTGCTGGATTTCCGCAAATTGGAGGCGGGCAAGCAGGCGGTGCATTACGCCAAATCGGACTTGGTTTTGTTCATTCAAACCATTGTCGAATCGTTTCAAAGTATGGCTTTGGAACGCGAGATTAAATTGGCGTATCAGTCGAATATCGAGCATTTGAATACGTGGTACGACAACGATAAAATTCAGAAAATCGTCAATAATCTGTTGTCCAACGCCCTGAAATTTACAAATCCGGGTGATTCGGTGAGCGTTTTGTTTCAGTCGCACAAATCGTTTTATACGATTATCGTCAAGGATACGGGTATCGGCATTGCGCAGAAAAATTTAGTCAAAATTTTCGACCGGTTTGAACAGGGAAGCGATGAGAAAAATGCTGCCGGTTCGGGCATTGGCTTGTCCATCACCCGCGAATTTGTCAAATTGATGGATGGCGAAATCAGCGTGACCAGCGAAGAATCCAAAGGAACGACGTTCACGATTCGGATGCCTTTGTTGCAGGATGCCGACGTTGTCCCCAACGCCCCTGCCCACGCTGCCGATCCGATGCTTTTAGAGGATAAAAATCAAAAAATCATCCTGATAGCCGAAGACAATCCGGATGTGCGGGAATATACCGCCTCCAATTTCCGGTCGGATTTCAAGGTGCTGGAAGCCGCCAACGGCAAGGAGGCGCAGGAACTGGCGATGCAATACATTCCCGACATCATCGTTTCCGATTTGCTGATGCCGATTCTGAACGGTGATGCACTGTGCAAGAAAATCAAAAAGGACGAACGCACGTCGCACATCCCATTCATCCTCCTGACCGCCGTTTCGTCGAAAGACGTAGAAAAAGAATCGTTGAAAGCAGGCGCTGACGATTACATCACTAAACCGTTCGACATCAATATCTTAAAGATAAAAGTAGACAATCTGCTGTCGCTCAGGGATACGTTGCGTGAGAAATACAAACAGGATTTCTTACTCCAGCCGACGTCCGTCACCTTGGTGTCGCCCGACGAAAAATTCTTGAAAAAAGCGGTGAAAATCATCGAACAAAACATCTACGACCCCGATTACGACATCAACACATTCTCGTCCGACGTGGGCGTGAGCCGCATGCAACTGTATCGCAAATTGGAAGCGCTCACCAACATGACCGTCAAAGAATTTATTCGCGACATCCGCATCAAACGCGCAGCACAGCTGTTGGAACAAAACAAAGCCAATGTCTCGGAAATCATCTACCAGGTAGGTTTCCGCGATTTAGCCTATTTCCGCAAATGTTTTCGCGAACAATACGGTACCAGCCCCTCCGACTACGCCGCCAAATTCAAGAAAGAAGATTAAAAAACAGTATAAAATTTTCGAGTATAAACGAAAATTTCGTCTTTTAATTTTTTTCATATTCCAAGCTCGCCATAATAAACGGTCCGATGGCCTTGCCCTCATCCTGCGTCACAATGACGTCCTTGCCGCACAAATAGTAGTTGATAGTGCCGTCTCGGGAGGGGTCTTTGGCAGGACCTAAGCCGGCGGAGGCACACGATTGGATGATGTGCATCGCCCCGGTTGTGTCGGTGCGGACGAATTGCTTGAGCAATCCCTGATACGCTTTTTCGGCAACCGGTTTGTAGTGTTTCTTATTGAGAACGCCGATACGCATACCTTTGAGATAGGCGTATGTGAACATGGCAGAAGCGGAAGATTCCAGATAATTGGTGCGGTTGCACGTGCCGGACACTGTGCCGTCGTATTGCAACAACTGATACCAACAGCCGGAGGCTGGGTCTTGATAGCAAGCTAATCCTGCCGCCACTTCCTGCGTAATCTCACACAATTGAGCATAATCGGGATGCGTTTTCGGCATCCAATCCAACACATCGACCAAAGCAGCAAAATACCACCCCATGCTGCGACCCCAAAATTCGGGAGAGCAACCCAAATACGGTTCGGTTTTTTTTGCCCAAAACGAATTAGGATCGTCGGGCGCAGCCGACCAGGCGTGATAATTTAGTTGTTTCTCTGCATCGTAAGTGTATTGGTGCACGGTTTTGAATTGATGGGCGATGTCCGTCCACGATTCCAAATTGTCGGTCACGCCTTTTTCTACGCCAAAATAATGTTGCCAACCGGCATACACCGGCGCACCCATATACAGGCCGTCCAACCACATTTGATTCGGATATTGTTGTTTATGGAAAAAGCCGCCTACACCGGGCAAAGGCGTGGCGATGCGTTGATGCCGGTATTTCAACTTGTCGCGCAAAAAGGTGACACAGTGCTTGTAGCGTTGCGCATCGGCGGTATTGCCTTTTTTCAGTTCCGTTTCGTACAAGACAAAGAAAATTTTCCCTGCCGCCAAATCATCCAGATTGCTGACGCCTACTTTCACGGTATCGCCTCCTTGCAGGGCATGGTCGGCAAACGCTTTGACCGTATCGTAATAGTCCGTTTTTTCCGGATAGTGTTGCCAAGCCTGCAGCACGCTGAGTGCTACCAACCCCGGCACGTAATCCCAATGCGCCGTAGCCAGTTTTTCCTCTTTTTGATTGCTCAAAAATGTTTTCAACGCCAACGATTCCACTGCCTGTTGGGAATAAACTTGTTGAGAAGTTTTTGAGGGGATTCCCGCCTTCGCGGGAATAACAGCCGAAAATCCGCACGACATCAGCATCAACCCGATTACTATGAGTTGCATACCTACGGCATGCCGAAATCGTAGGTGGGCGTTATTTTCTACCGAGCTACCATCCCTACGGGATGGGGCTATAATCAATTCCTTGTGTCTCCTTATTATTGTCATGGATGTTTCATTTATTTCACAAATGTACAGCTATTTTCGGATAAAACAAAGTCAATCAAGCCGCTATTTGGCAATATGATATTTTTAACCTGCCTAAATGATACGCAACTCTTTTTATTCTCACTTTTTTATTGTACTTTTGTAGCAAAATAAAAATATAGTTTTATGGAAAATCTAAACAGAAAAACAGCAAAAGAGGCAAAATTGTATCCCGAACGGATTATTCAATTCGGAGAAGGTAATTTTTTACGCGCTTTCGTGGATTGGATCGTATATAATATGAACCAAAAGGTGGATTTCAACACCGGAGTAGTCGTCGTGCAACCGCTTCCTACCGGCATGGTTGACCTGCTGAACGAACAGGATGGTTTGTATCATGTGAATCTGCAGGGCATTGACCGTGGAAAAACCGTGGACAGCATCGAACTGATTGATGTGATTACACGCGGCATCAACCCCTATTCTCAATTTGATGCCTACATGAAATTGGCTGAAAATCCGGACATGCGATTTGTGATTTCCAATACGACCGAGGCGGGAATTGCGTTTGACAAGACCTGTCAATTGGACGATAAACCTGCGAAATCGTACCCCGGAAAATTGACGCAACTGCTTTATCATCGCTACAAAACATTCAATGGCGCGGCTGATAAAGGCTGGCTAATTTTCCCTTGCGAATTGATTTTTCATAACGGCACCGAATTGAAAAAGTGCATTCATAAATATATCAAGTTGTGGAACTTGGGTGACGATTTCCTGAAATGGTTTGATACGGCGTGCGGCGTCTATTGCACGTTGGTTGACCGGATTGTTCCGGGTTATCCGAAAGACACGATTAATGAAATATTGGACAAAATTCAGTTTAACGATAAATTGGTTGTGAAAGCCGAAATTTTCCATTTGTGGGTCATTGAAGCACCTGAATCGGTTGCAGCCGAATTTCCTGCCGAAAAAGCCGGCTTAAACGTGCTGTTTGTGCCGAGTGAAAAGCCGTACCATGACCGGAAAGTGACCCTGTTGAACGGACCTCACACGGTGTTGTCGCCCGTGGGTTATTTAGCAGGCAAGGACACCGTTCGCGAAATTGTGGAAGATCCCATTCTTGGAAACTATGTTCATCAGGTGATGTACGACGAATTGTTGCCGACTTTGGATTTGCCCAAAGCCGAATTGGAACAATACGCCGGCGACGTGCTCGACCGTTTTCGCAATCCGTTTGTCAAGCATTTTGTCACCAGCATCATGCTCAATTCGTTTCCAAAATATAAAACGCGCGATTTGCCCGGCTTGAAGATTTATCTGGAACGCACAGGCGAATTACCATCGGGATTAGTACAAGGATTAGCCGCTATCATCAAGTATTACAAAGGCGGCAAACGCGGAGCTGACGAAATTGTGCCAAACGACGATCCGGCAATTTTGCATTTACTAACGGAACTGTGGAAGTCTAACGACGTAACAAAAGTGGCAACAGGCGTTTTGGCTGCCGATTTCATTTGGGGCGAAAACCTGAATAAAATCCCGGGATTGACAGAAAAATTAATAGCGTCATTGCAGGCTTGACGTGAAAAAAGTTGTCATTGCGGGAAAAGATCTGTCATTGCGGGACGACGAAGTCGTGCCTGTCCTGAACGTGATTCAGGAACCCGCAATCCCCTAATGTCCATTTACTACTATTCAAATATTACAACAATGATGTTTAACAATACTCATGGGATGGCGGGTCAAGCCCGCCATGACAAAGAAAAGGTTTTTCTAAAGATAAATCCGGCTGATAATGTGGCGGTGGCATTGACCGATTTGCACGCAGGCGAGCAACTGACGGTTGATGGACAGGCGATTACGATTAGATCGAATGTCCCTGCCGGACACAAATTTGCCCTTACGGATATTCCCGAAAATGGGGATGTGATTAAATAC
This sequence comes from Candidatus Symbiothrix sp., assembly GCA_031261285.1. Taxonomy (GTDB): domain Bacteria; phylum Bacteroidota; class Bacteroidia; order Bacteroidales; family Azobacteroidaceae; genus Azobacteroides. The sequence continues at coordinate 12,845 of JAISKM010000102.1, forward strand.
GGTTATCCCATCGGGCATGCCCGCCAACCTATTTTGCAAGGCGATTGGGTGAATGAAAAGACGATAAAAACAAATTTGTCGGGCCTGTTGGATTATGAATATCATCCCGTTGATAATCAAGAATCACAACTAACGAATGACGGTAGGGACGACTCTTGCGGTCACCTATCTTTCAAAGGATACAAACGTGCCAATGGCGACGTAGGCGTCCGCAATGAAATTTGGGTGATTCCGACGGTTGGTTGCGTCAATGGAACCGCCAATGTGCTGGCTGAAAAACTGCGTCAGGAGACACAAGGCAAAGGCGTGGATGCCATTGTGGCGTATCCGCATAACTATGGCTGTTCGCAATTAGGCGACGACCATGAGAATACGCGTAAAATCCTGCGGGATATGGTTTTACATCCCAATGCAGGCGGTATTTTGATGGTGGGGTTAGGGTGTGAAAACAACCAGATAAGTGCTTTTAAAGAACTGCTGGGAGAGTGGGACGATTCTCGTGTCAAATTTATCGAAACACAAAAAGTGGAAGATGAATACGAAACAGGCATGCAACTGTTGCGCGAAATTTACGAAACAGCATCCAACGATGTGCGGTCAGACGTTCCGCTTTCCGAACTGAAAATCGGGTTGAAATGTGGCGGCTCGGATGGTTTTTCCGGCATCACCGCCAACCCGCTATTAGGCGTATTTTCCGATTTTCTGATTGCTCAGGGCGGCAGCACCGTGTTGACGGAAGTGCCTGAAATGTTTGGCGCGGAAACGATTTTGATGAATCGCTGTGTCAATGAAACAATGTTTGACAAAACGGTGCATCTGATCAATGATTTCAAGGATTATTTCATGCGCAACGAACAACCCGTGTATGAAAATCCGTCGCCCGGCAATAAAGCTGGTGGCATTTCTACACTGGAAGAAAAATCGTTGGGCTGTACGCAAAAATGCGGCAAATCGTTAGTGAAAGACGTATTGAAATATGGTGACCGCATCCACACCAAAGGGTTGAATTTATTGAGTGCTCCCGGCAATGATTTGGTCGCTGCCACTGCTTTAGCGGCTTGTGGTTGTCATTTGGTGCTGTTTACCACCGGTCGTGGAACGCCGTTCGGCACGTTTGTACCAACCTTAAAAGTATCTACCAACACGCTTTTGTATCAACGGAAGCCGGGTTGGATTGATTTCAATGCGGGCACAATTGTTGAAAATGAAACAATAAATGAAGTCAACGAGCGTTTTATAGAGTATATCATCCGTGTGGCAAGTGGCGAGCCGGTAAACAATGAAAAGAAAGGCTATCGTGAAATCGCTATCTTCAAAACGGGGGTAACACTTTGAGTTATGAGTTATGAATTAAAAAATAAGAATATGATGAAAAAAATATTTTTTGTGTTAATTGCAGCTTTTTTGCTGACCTCTTGTTCAGCAAAAGTAGCGAATGTTGTGGTTAAAAACACTTTGGATTTTGACCGCAAAGGAGAAATTGTCGAGGTAAAAATCGCTGATTTAAAGGCAGATTTTAATAAGAAATCCTACGTGTTGAAAAATGCGTCAGGAGAAGAAGTGGGGTATCAATTGTCGAAAGCAAATGGCACTGAATCATTGATTTTTCAAGCCGATGTGCCGGCACAGTCGTCTGTAACCTATTCATTGACGCCCGGTACGCCAAGTCCCGTAGCGATTAAAACGACGGCGCGCTTTGTTCCCGAACGAAGCGATGATTTTGCTTTTGAAAACGATTTTGCAGCTTACCGTATGTACGGACCGGCTTTAGAGAAAATCGAAAACCCCAGTAACGGCATAGATATCTGGATGAAATACAAGGATGAGCCGGTAATGGACAAAATTTATGACGGACGGTTGAGCAAACCGGCACTTTCGTACCACGAAGACAACGGTTTGGGTGGTTTTGACTCTTACGATGTCAAATATACCCTGGGTGCGGGTGGCGTTGCTCCCGTTACGTCTCAATGGTGGTTGGGTGAAACGTTTGACCGGTATGAAATTATCGAAAAAGGTCCGTTGCGTTCTGTGTTTCAACTGATTTATGACACCATTCACGTAGAAAACGGTACTTATCAAGAAATTCTGACCATCACAACAGAGGCGGGAAGTCCTCTGAATAAGGCGGTTGTTTCGTTCAAAGGCATAGACCAACCGATGAAATTAGTAACGGGAATTTTCATGCACGGCGACAGTGTAAACACCGTTTATGACCGGAAACACAAAATTTTGTCCTACACCAAAAACGTCGTTACCAACAAAGGTGTTGCAAAAGGACAAACCTACATCGGAATTTATACGCCTGATGCTGTTGGAGAGGCTTTTGTTCAAGACAAAACATTTGCTATCTTGAATGATTACAAGGCCGGCGACGATTTGACTTACTATTTTGGCGGCACTTGGAATGGCTGGAAAGTTCCGGCAGAAGCCGATTGGATAAGCAATTTAGTTCATTTCAGTCAAGCGAAACAAAATCCGTTAGTGATTGAAATTCATTGAATAAAATTCATTGAATAATCTGCTTGATAGCCCCCAATTGCGGATAAAAATAGACTTGAACGGGCTTTTTATTGTCTTCAAACAACGACGGCACTAACACTTGCGTGGTTCCAAACTGCGTCACGTTGATGTTGTTGGAATAAAGATATTGCTTTCCGTCCCTGATGGTCAGTTCCGCTTTTCCGGGTAAGTTATATGTAATGCCTTCGAGGGGCTTCTGCTTCTTTTTGGGGTCAGGCACAGAGATTTCAACCGACTGCAAATCAGTGATTGTCAAAGTGATAGGTCGACCGCTTAAATCATCCGCATCCACCATTCCTAAGAAATTGGAAAAGCGGAATAAAATTTCGTTGTCCAGTTCGTCGCTTGGTTCAATCGTCAACTGTTTGTGATGTTTGACCGTTTCTTGCGTGCCCACAAACAAACGCATCCACACGCGTTCTTGAGCCTCTAAATTGCCGAGTACCAACTTCATAGCTTCGCCGTCTTTGGGCATTTCATCCGCTTCACCCGTCAAAATATCCTGGCGGCTTTCGCGAATTTTGTAAATAGTTTTGGCGGCCACTTCCGCCATTTTGCTCACCGAACCTGCCCGCAAATATTCTTCCGTGTAAACCGATTGCGGATTGATTTCAATGACTGGGGCAGCCGGCTTTTCAGTCTTCGCAACAACTTGGTTTTCTTCAGGCTCATAATCCGCATTGATCGTACAAAGCAATCCATCTTCCGTCAAATAGACATACGGGGCGGTCGTTTTCACTTTAAACGACACCAAATAGGTCTGCTCTTTGTTTGGCACGCCCGTTTCCGTCACCCCTACCCTATTTAATGTAAAAGTTGTTTGATCTTCCTGCACGACTTCCGAATCGGCAATTCCCAAATAATTATAGGCATAGCGCGCGTATGGCCCCGCCTTTTGTTGCAGTTCACTGTAATCCACGTCCACCAGCAACTGCGTTTTGGGCAACACATACTGCACACCATAGTCATTTGATTTCAACGCACTCACTTTCAGCACTTTCGTTTGCGCCTGCAAAGCCATAAAAGGTAGAAGGCACGCTATAAAAGACAACAATTTCTTCATTTTTCCTATTTTTGTTTATGGGATTGCGGGTTCCTGAATCACGTTCAGGACAGGCACGACTTCGTCGTCCCGCAATGACAGTGCAAAGATACGACTTTTTTTTTAAAAAAAAAGTCAAACGATTTGGCTAATTCAAAAATAATACATATCTTTGCAAATAGTTTGCAATAATAAAACTATTTTATTGCGAATTACGAACGACTATTGGAAAGAAACAGGCTCAGCAGGGGCTGAAGTATGGCCATTGGAAGGAAATATGGCTCACCAGTAAAACCCTGTGTTTGAGAAGACCGAAGGTCTTGAATATGAATAACCCCCAGTGAAGCCCTATCGGGCGACTGGGGGGAAAGCACAACTCTCTCCCTTGCAACCCCGAAGGGGTTGAATTATCAAAAATAAACACTACCTGGGAAGAGGGATATGCTGCATTTACGTATTCTTTTAAAAATAAAGAAAGCATAATCAATTACATTAAAAATCAACAAGAACATCACAAAAAGGAAAGTTCTAAGGATGAATTAATGCGTATTTTAAAAGAATGCGGTGTTGATTTTGATGAAAAATAC
>JAISKM010000087.1 GCA_031261285.1 Candidatus Symbiothrix sp.
ATCAATTACATTAAAAATCAACAAGAACATCACAAAAAGGAAAGTTCTAAGGATGAATTAATGCGTATTTTTAAAGAATGCGGTGTTGATTTTGATGAAAAATACTTATCTTAATTGGTTTATATTCAACCCCTACGGGGTTGCGCAGGGGAGAACATTTTCTTTTCCCCCAGTCGCCCTATCGGGCTTCACTGGGGGTTAATCATATTCAAGACCTTCGGTCTTCTCAAACACAGGGTTTTACTGGTGAGCCCCCTTTAGGGGGTTGGGGGTAATATTGCGGATAGTCATTAAATTTAATGTTTGTTGTTATTTTGGCAATAGCTTAACGGGGAGTTCTTCTGCCAGAAACACTACTGTAGCATCGTCAACTGCATAGGTCGTAATCAATCTTTCGGGCAAGCCAATGAGTAAAAGGTACAAATCGTTTTTGAATTTTCCTTCTGATACCCCTTCATATTCGCTTAAAGCACTTTATATCAATACCCAAACAAGTCGTTCAACGAAATTTCTTTCACTTCCGCGATGGTATTCAGGTATTTGAAATCGACTTTGTCTTTTTTGCCGATAATCAGCACCGAGTAGTTCGCCGGTTTGATGTGCTCATCAAAATAGGTTTGAATGTCGCTCAACGTCATCGTTTGAATGGCGTCATAAACCGGTTTTCGGGAATCATAATCAATGCCGAGGTCTTTCAACCACATATACGTCCAGAAAATATTGGATTTGGTAATCCGTTCGGAACGAATGTTGTTCAGCACATTTTCTTTGCTCAGTTGAAATGATTTTTCCGCTGCCGGCATCGTCGTTAATAATTCTTTGAACGCACCAATGGCACTCGGCATTTTATCGGCTTGCGTGCCCACGTAGGCCCTCACATAATTCGATAAACCGGCACGCGCCGGATTTTGAACACTGGCATAAGCGCTATACGCCAAGCCACGTGATTCCCGGATTTCTTGAAAAATAATTGAAAACATGCTCGAGCCATAATACGAATTAAACATTTGTTCGAGTGGCATCAACGCCGGATCGAACGTCCGGTCTTTTGCCAACAGGATGATTTCCGTTTGCACCATATCGTAATCGACATAATAAACCACCGGCTTCGCCATCGGCAATTCGGGATATTCCACCCGTTGAGGCACTTTCACCAACGTTTCCGGCGTCCGAATGTTTTTCAAAAGCTTGGCTATTTTGTCTTTTTTGTCCGGACCATAGTAGAAATAGCCGTGCTGATAGGTAGAGAACCGGTTGATAATGTCAATCAATTCCTGCGGCTGAATGGCTCGAAGTTCGGCCTCCGATAAGATGTCCGTAAAAGGAGATTTGGGACCATATTTGACATAATTAACCAATCCGTAATTAAGAATAACGCCCTTATTTAACTTCCTGTCTGACCGTTGCTTCAAAATATCTTCAACCATATTGTTGTACGCCTCTTGATTGACCTTCGCGTCGGTCAACATTTCGTCCATCAGAGCCAGTGAACGATCCAGCGTTTCGTTCAAACCGGAGAGATTGACGTAGGAACGTCCTGCCGTGGAAAAGGTATTGAACGACATCGCCAGTTTGTACATCTCCATCTTCAACGCTTCGGGCGTGTATTTGGAAGTTCCCAAATAGGGCAAATAGTCAAATGCCAACGCCAATTTTTTGTCGGTAATGTTTGAAATATCAACAAATTGATTCAACGAATAAATATTGTTGGTCTGATTTTTCGTATAATAAAAATCAACATCCTTCTTAATCGCCTCCTTTTCAATCACTTTGTTGAAGTCCAGAAACACCGGCTCAATCGGCGTGGTGGGCATCGCCAACAATTCTTTTGCAAAATTCGATTCGCTGTCACGATTGATTTTTACGGCGGTAATCGCCGGTTTTTCAACAAGCACCTTATCTGTATTTTCGCCGGTGCGTTTGTAAACCGTCACGTAGTTGTCTTTGAAAAAATCAGTCGCAAAAGCCACGACATCGGCTTTCGTCAGTTTAGCCAATTCATCAATTTCGGAAATATAGTCTTTCCAGTCAATTTCGTTGATAAAAGCCTCCAAAAATGTGTAGCAAGAATAATAACGATTGTCGGTCATTTGAATGATGTCTAACTTTTTGTTGTTGATAACAGCCTCCAACAATTCATCATCAAACTCTCCGGCTTTCAATTTTTGAATCTCCTGCTGAATCAAATCGCCTACTTCTTCCAGCGTTTGTTCATTTCGGGGAGTTCCCACGAAGTAAAAAACGCCGTATTCTTTCATTTTTTCAGCGCTGGCATACAACTGCAACACTTTTTGTTTCTGCAACAAATCCAAGTCAATCAGACCGGCTTGACCATTATAAAGAATCGAGCTAATCAAATCCAAGTACAAAGCCTCTTTGGATTTCGCATCGCCAAAACGGTAAGCAACCGCAATTTGCGCTTTATCGGGAGTAAACACCTCAACGGTTTTCGTGGCAGAGATCGGATCCTCTTTCACCGGTTCGGCGTGCACCAAATCGTTGTTCGGTTTCATTTGACCAAAATATTTATCCACTAATTGAATGCTGTTTTCAAAATCCAAATCGCCCGACAAGCAAATCGCCATATTATTGGGTACGTAGAATTTCTTTTGATAGTCCATCACGCTCTTCATAGAGGGGTTTTTCAGGTGTTCCGGCAACCCGATGACATCCACTTTATACGGATGTTTTTCAAACAAACCCTCAAATATTTTTTGCCAAATCATAGAATTACCACTGTCCTGATAGCGGTTAAACTCCTCATACACAGCCTCTAATTCGGTGTGGAACAGGCGCAACTGGATATTTGAAAAACGGTCGTATTCCAACTTAATGAATTTTTCCAATTCATTGGTTGGAACATCGTTCACATAAACTGTCAAATCGTAGCTGGTAAACGCATTGTTGCCCGACGAGCCGAGAGCACCGATTATTTTATCGTATTCATTCGAAATAGCATAGTCGGACGCCGCCTGCGAAACCGCGTCAATCTGCTTGTAAATGGCTTTTTTCGCGGCTGCCGTTTGCGCGAGTTTATGTGTTTCAAACAGCCCGGCAATGCTGTCTAACAAGGGTTTTTCTTTTTCCCAATCGGCGGTTCCGAAATTATCCGTTCCCTTAAACATCATGTGTTCGAGGTAATGCGCCAGTCCGGTGTTGTCGCGCGGGTCGTCTTTTGCGCCAACTTTCACCGCAATTACCGTCTGGATACGCGGCTCGTCGGTGTTTTTCGACAGATAAACTTTCAACCCATTATCCAGCGTATAAATACGCGCCTTGTACGGATCGTTCGTCACTTCTTCATACTTGTAGCCGTTCGCATCTGTCTTGGATACGACTGTGTGCCCTTTTTTGTCTGAACACGCTGCCAAAAAAAGCAACGCACCTGCTAATAAAATAAGTTTTTTCATTGTTTTCATTATTTTTAATCGTAGGGGCGTATCGCATACGCCCAATATTATATAGATAAAATCCGAAGCGTATTTAACAAATCGCGATTGATGGGTTTGTCGTCCTTAATGGCTTTTGAGAACGGGACATACACAATTTGGTCGTTGTGAATACCCATCATCACGTTACGCTGGTCATCCATCAAAGCCTCAATGGCTGCAGCACCCATGCGGCTTGCCAAAATACGGTCGCTCGCAGTGGGCGAACCCCCTCGCTGCAAGTGTCCGAGAATGGTCACGCGCACGTCGTACTGCGGATAATCCTTTTTTACACGCTCTGCCATGCCCATCGCACCGCCGGTGACTTCACTTTCCGCCACGAGCACGATGCTACTGTTTTTAGATTTGCGAAACCCGTTGTGAATCAGTTCTTCCAACTGGTCAACTTCCTGCCAAATTTCGGGAATAATCGCCGCCTCTGCACCCGACGCAATCGCGCCGTTAAGCGCCAAAAAGCCCGCATCGCGTCCCATCACTTCGATGAAAAACAGGCGTTCGTGCGACGAAGCCGTGTCGCGAATCTTATCCACAGCCTCCATAATCGTGTTCAGCGCGGTATCGTAACCAATCGTAGTGTCCGTACCGTATAAATCGTTGTCGATTGTACCCGGCAATCCCACAATCGGTAAATTATATTCTTGTGCAAAAATGCGCGCACCGGTCAGCGAACCGTCGCCACCAATCACCGCCAAAGCGTCGATACCCTCTTTCTGCATGGTTTCGTAGGCTTTTTTGCGCCCTTCGGGTTCCCTAAATTCCACACAGCGCGCCGTTTTCAAAATCGTGCCGCCCTGCTGGATGATATTACTCACGTTGTTGGTCTTAAACTCCACAATTTCGCCCGACAACAGCCCTCTATAGCCTCTGTAAATGCCTTTGACGGCTAAATTATTGTAAATAGCCGCCCGGGTCACCGCCCGAATGGCTGCATTCATACCCGGAGAATCGCCCCCTGAAGTCAAAATTCCGACTGTTTTTATTTCACTCATGCTCTTTTTTATTTTAAAACGTTACAAATCGCTCCTAAGTTATAACTGCAAAGGTACGACTTTTTTTTGAAACTTACACATTAAAATGGCATAATTAAAAATACGAAATATTTAAAACTTTGATTTACAACGCTTTACATTCATAAAATAAATAGTGGATAGTCAAATATCCGTTTTGTCAAAAATTTATATCATTAACTATACCGACTACTTTGCTCTACTCTGCAGGCAGTTATTCCTATTTTTCTATTTTTTTGCCCAAAAATTTGGCAGTCTCAAAAAAAATGCCGTACTTTGCAACCTCTCTAAATCACAAAACTGTTGACAAAGCGTTGTCAATAGGTTTAGAGGGGCTTTTATCATATCTCGATTCAGAATGTGGAAATTCAATTAGTCGCGGGGTGTGAGCAAAAAGCAATCACGTTTTTTTCTGTATATAATTTTGAATTCTATGAATTCTATTTTATATGGGATTGACGCGTGAGGTGACTATTGCTCTCTGCGACTTGGGCTTTCCACAGCCTTGAATCAAGAGAGCGTATAATAGTTCCTCACGCTCTTTTCATTTTAAAAATTGCCGAACTTGAGGGACAGGGAGGCGAAAAAAACATTATGTACAAATGAAAACATTTAATTTCAGGAGATTGCGGAGCAAGTCCGCAATGACATTTGCGTTAGCGATTGCCTGTGTTCTGGTAACCGGTAACTGTTCACCGGTAACTGCCCAAGTAGCCATTGGTGGGGATGGCACCGTAACACCCGGTGCGTTGTTAGATTTATCACAAGCCACTAATGCCGGCGGCTTGTTGTTACCCCAAATTGTAAGTGCAGACACAGCTACTGCCGTATTGAAAAAGCCGGGGATGCTGGTTTACAACAAAACGGACGGAAAAATTTATGCCTACAACGGTTCTGCCTGGAGTGCCGGCGGTGGAGGTAGTGAGCCTTATCCCAACCCCTGGCCCAAAACTTGCGGCGGTTATGTAAAGGGTGCGTCAGGTACTCGTTATCCGATTGGTAGTTATCCTTATGCCCAAAATGACTTGAAAAACTTGTGCTGGACGCTAACGAACCTTGTTGAGGCTGGCGCGTCTTATACTTCTTATTCAGGACAGGACAATTCTCGTGGATATTATTACAGTGCAGATGTGGCTTCCGATCCGGAAACCGATATTTGCACGCAAAAACTTGGTGGCACTTGGCGAATGCCTAACATTGACGACTGGGAATTGTTACAGATCGGTGCTGTTGACGTGAATTATAACGACCTACTAAACAACTGGGTATATGATAGACCTGCGCTAGGAGGAAATGTGCAAGACTGGGCGGGTTCATATTCTAGCGGGACGCGATATAATGATTGGGGCGTTGCATCCTATTATAGGGTACGCGATCGGACTGACTTGTGGCGTATTCCAATGGATAACCTTGCCGGTGCCAATCTTGCCGCTGCTGACGGGTTGCAAGCAGGTATTCAAATGAATCATTTTCACGGGAATATACGTTGTGTACGTGATTTGTGAGTTTAACCCAGAAAAATAAATCTTTATAATTACGATTTTTGCATTTTTTCAGAAAATAGTTGGTAGTTTCTAAAAAAATGCTTCACCGCGTGTTTGGCGATGACAATGGGGGGGTGATTAGTTTCATCCCGTTGGGGATGATACCAGCCCCCCCAACCCCCCTCAAGGGGGAAATGGTTGCATACCTCCGGCATGCGGGAATGGTCGACGAACATTGTTTTCTACCGAGCTACTATTCCTATCGGAATGCAGAGAACAAACAAATTAAATTTATAAAATTACAAACAAATGAAAAAAATAAAATTAGTTATGGGATTGCGGGTCAAGCCCGCAATGACATCATCATCGCTGCGGATCTGCTCCGCAATGACATCATCATTGGTGCGGATTACATCCGGGATGACACTGTTCGCGATAATCTGCTTGTTGGTAACTGGTAACTGTTCACTGGTAAGGCTATGCGTCGTTGACGGATGAAGAAAAAGCCGGCTGGCAAGGAACATCTTCTCTGGCAGGTTTTCGTCATAGCAGCGGCACGTGGGTAAGTTGGGGTTACAGCGGTTGGTGGTGGAGTAGTTCGGCAGCAAATAAAGGCTTCACTAATGACGATGGCTCCTGGACTACCCCAGCGAACGCGACCGGCTCGTGGTTCACGGTGCGCTGTGTGCGTGACATCTAAAACATACTAAGAAGAAAGAAGACCCGCACGGGTTGTTTTTAAGTCGTTTCATTTTTTGCCTGGACGGGCGCTTCTTTCTTTTTTAAAAATTCCCGGAAACCTCGTTACTCGATTTTTTTCGTTTCGTTTCATTTTCAATTGGGTAATGAGGTGGATGGGAATTATTTTTATACGCTTATCCGCATATTCTAATAGCAACGCCTTGGGCTATTGGAGTGCCGACGCAATGGTCTCGCGCGACTGATCACTAAGCATTTGCAACCGGGCAATCACTTCCCGGCGATCGTTCCTCTCCCCGTCTGCTTCGAAGCCACCCATTTCCATGTTGGAGATGGGATGGGAGTGAGGTGGAATCGGCGGATGAATTGTCAGCTGCATCCGGTGCGGATGAATGCGGTAAGTGGTGCGCGGCATCACGTTATATGCGCCATTGATTGTGAGTGGCACAATCGGGAGTTGCAAATCGAGCGCCAGTTGGAAAGCCCCTTTCTTGAATTTAGTCATTTGACCGTCGTAAGTGCGCGAACCTTCCGGGAAAATGACCACCGAATTGCCGTTTTGCAATTTTTCCTCGGCGTCACGAAGCGTTTTGGCAATCGCTTTGGGTGAGGAGTTGTCCACAAAAATGAATCCTGCCGATTCACACGCTTTGCCTACAACCGGAATTTTGCGCAAACTTTGCTTCATCATCCATTTGATTGGCATGTTTAAGTAGCCGAATATCAGCCAAATATCGAACGCACTTTGGTGATTCGACACAAAAATATAGGATTGTTTGGGGTCTAAATATTCGCGTCCCACCACTTTTACCGGACAAAAAGTAATCATACAAACTGCCATTGACCACCATTTGGCAGGAAAATAGCTGAAAAAGCGTTCGCCTCCAAAGGCGCATCCGACAATGGTTACTACCGCTGTCAACATCGTGATTGCCAACAGGATAGGAAACCAAATAAAAATTTCGTACAAAAGGATAAGCGTCTGTTTCATGTCTAATGGGACAAAAGTACATAATTTATTGCAAATGTAGTTATTTTTTCAAATATTTTTCGTATTTTTGCAGCGAATATTAGATTAAAAAGCACATTTTAGATGATTTTATTCTTTAAAACGCTGAATGATACTATTTTAGCAGTTGATGCGACGCAAAGATTAGAGTCGGCGGACTTGAAAAAATTACTGTGGCTTTTTGGCGATGCCGAATTGCTGAAAGATGAAAGTGTAAAAGGCTTTTTGGTAGGTCCTCGTGCCGAAATGGTGACGCCGTGGAGTACGAATGCGGTAGAAATCACGCAAATCATGGGTATTGAAGGCATTGTGCGCATCGAGGAATTTCAGATAGTAGCCCCCTCTAACTCCCCCACAGGGGGAGAACCGGAGAGAGAGATTGAGTATGATCCAATGTTGCAGCGTGTGTATAATGGTATTGGTCAGGATATTTTTACTATCAATAAAACTCCCGAAGCTATCATTGAGCTGACTGATATTCAGGCATATAACGAAAAAGAAGGCTTGGCTTTAAGTCCCGAAGAGGTAGATTATCTGAATGATGTGAGCCAAAAAATCGGTCGTTTGCTGACCGACAGCGAAGTGTTTGGATTTTCACAAGTCAATTCGGAACATTGCCGTCACAAGATTTTTGGTGGCACATTCAAAATCGACGGCGTGGAAAAAGAACTATCGCTGTTTGAGTTAATTAAAAAGACATCCAAAGAGCATCCTAATTTCCTGATTTCCGCCTACAAAGACAATGTCGCCTTCAATCAAGGTCCCAAAATAGAACAATTTGCACCGGCAAGTCCCGAAAAACCTGATTTTTTCCAAACGGAAACCATCGAATCGGTGATTTCGCTGAAAGCAGAAACGCACAATTTTCCAACCACGGTTGAGCCGTTTAACGGTGCTGCAACAGGCACGGGCGGCGAAATCCGCGACCGCTTAGGTGGAGGAAAAGCATCGCTTCCGATTGCGGGAACGGCAGTTTACATGACAAGCCCCCCAACTCCCCTCAAGGGAGGCATGAAACCTCGCAAATGGTTGTATCAAACGCCCGAACAAATCCTGATCAAAGCTTCAAACGGAGCATCTGATTTTGGGAATAAGTTTGGACAACCTTTGATTTGTGGCTCTGTGTTGACGTTTGAACACGAAGAAAATGGGAAGCAATACGGCTATGATAAGGTGATTATGCTCGCCGGAGGGGTTGGATACGCAAAGAAAAGCGATGCCTTGAAAGGCGAAGTAAAGCCGAACGAAGAAGTCGTCCTGCTGGGTGGCGATAATTACCGTATTGGCATGGGTGGAGGTGCCGTAAGTAGTGTGGACACAGGCAAATACACCAGCGGCATTGAACTGAATGCCGTCCAGCGTGCCAATCCGGAGATGCAGAAACGCGTGGCTAACGTGATTCGCGCGCTCTCGGAATCAAAAAATAATCCGATTGTGTCAATTCACGACCATGGTGCCGGCGGACACTTGAACTGCCTGTCGGAATTGGTCGAAACAACCGGAGGAAAAATCCAAATGGATGCGCTCCCGGTGGGCGACCCAACGCTGTCGGACAAAGAAATCATCGGCAACGAAAGTCAGGAACGCATGGGGATGGTGATGAAAAAAGATGCCGTCGACTTTGTGCAAAAAATTGCTGACCGTGAACGCTCGCCGATGTATGTCGTGGGCGAAACGACCAACGATGAACGCTTTGTGTTTGAACGCAAAAACGGACAAAATCCGCTGGATATGCAGTTGAGCGATTTCTTTGGAAAGCCGCCGCGCACGATTATGGCGGATGTGACGGTGGAAGAAACATATAAATCCCCACAATACAATGGGATAGACGTAGGGGCGACCCTTGTGGTCGCCCACAACGGCGGCAATCCCCTACAGACATACATTGAAAATGTATTGCAGTTGGAAGCCGTGGCGTGTAAGGATTGGTTGACAAACAAAGTTGACCGTTCGGTGACGGGCAAAGTGGCTCGTCAGCAATGTCAAGGCGAGATTCAGTTGCCGTTGAGCGATTTGGGTGCGGTGGCACTCGATTATCAAGGCAAAGCAGGTATCGCAACGAGTATTGGTCACGCGCCGCAGGTGGCGTTAGTGGATGCGGCTGCGGGTTCGGTGATGGCGATTGCGGAGGCGTTGACAAATTTGGTTTTTGCACCGTTGACGCACCAACTGAAAGGTGTGTCGTTGAGCGCGAATTGGATGTGGCCATGTCGCAACAAAGGGGAAGATGCTCGTCTGTATCAGGCCGTTGAGGCGTGTTCGGACTTTGCGATTGCGCTCGGCATCAACATTCCGACCGGCAAAGATTCGCTGTCGATGACGCAAAAATATAGCCTCTCCCCGACCCCCTCCACAAGAGGGGGAGTAGAGAAAGTAATGGCTCCCGGCACAGTAATTATTTCGGCTGCTGCGGAAGTGTCTGATATTAAAAAGATTGTATCTCCTGTGTGGGTCAATAATCCTGCATCGGCTCTTTATTATATAGATTTCTCCTCTGATAATTTGCAGTTGGGCGGTTCGGCGTTTGCACAATCGCTGAATGCGGTGGGCGAAGTTGCCCCAACAGTGAAAGATGCTAATTATTTCAAAACGGCTTTCAACACGATTCAAAACCTGATTGAAAACGGTTTAGTGCTGGCAGGTCACGATATTTCGGCAGGCGGTTTGGTAACAGCCTTGCTGGAAATGACTTTTGCAAACGTGAAAGGCGGTTTGGATGTTAATTTGGAGGGCATCAACGAATCCGATTTAATAAAAATTTTGTTTGCAGAAAATCCGGGTGTATTGTTGCAAACAGCAGATATTCAGGCATTTGAGAAATTGCTAACAGACAACGGCATTGGTTTTGCAAGAATTGGTAAACAAATTGACAAACGACAAATTACCCTCACAAAAGGCGCTGTGACGCAAGATTTGGACATTGATGCTTTGCGTGATGTTTGGTATAAATCCTCCTATTTGTTAGATCGCAAACAATCGGGCGAAGCAAAAGCCGAAGAACGGTTTGACAATTACAAAAAACAACCGTTAGCGTTTGATTTCACAAATTTGCAGGGGATTGCGGATCAAGTCCGCAATGACGATACCGTCGTAGGGGCGAACCCTTGCGGTCGCCCAATTCTTCCATCCATCCGCCCCATTCTTTCATCCACCCGCCCTATTCATCCATCCGCCCACCCAATTAAAGCGGCAATCATCCGCGAAAAAGGCACGAATGGCGAACGCGAAATGGCATATTCGCTGTACCTTGCAGGATTTGACGTAAAAGATGTGCACACAACGGATTTGGTTACAGGACGTGAAACATTGGAGGATGTGAATTTCATTGTCTTCTGCGGCGGATTTTCTAACTCTGACGTACTTGGTTCGGCGAAAGGCTGGGCGGGTGCGTTGCTTTACAATGAAAAGGCAAAATCGGCATTGGATAAATTTTATGCGCGTCCCGACACATTGAGTTTGGGCGTTTGCAACGGCTGTCAGTTGATGGTCGAACTGAATTTGTTGCAGTTGAAAGGCAATCATGAGTCCAAAACGCTGCCAAAAATGTTACACAACGATTCACATAAATTCGAGTCGGAATTTGTGTCGGTAGCGATCCCGGAAAATAAATCAGTCATGTTTGGCAGTTTGTCAGGCTCAAAATTAGGTATCTGGGTGGCTCACGGCGAAGGAAAATTCAGTTTGCCGTTGGCGGAAAATCAATACAATGTGGTGGCGAAGTACGCTTATCATAGTTATCCTGCCAATCCGAATGGCTCGGATTATGATGTCGCAGCGTTGGCATCGCCGGACGGTCGCCATTTAGCAATTATGCCGCACTTGGAACGGTCGATTTTCCCGTGGCAATGGGCGCATTATCCGGCAGAGCGCAAAGACGATAAAGTTACTCCATGGATTGAAGCATTCACGAATGCACGCCAATGGATTGAAAAACAACCGTAGGGGCAACCCTTGTGATTGCCCGTTAAATAACCAAATCCATATTCCTGTTTAAGGCGTATTGATTTGGTGTTAAAAAATAGATGATACATGGGGACACCCCTCATGTAGCGAAGCTTTTGTGTTTAACGCACGCGGCGTTATAGAATAACAATGAATATTCAACTGGTTGACCTGAAAGGTCAATATACAAAAATACAGCAAGAAATTGATGCTGCGGTACTGCAAGTAGTTCGCAGCGGGTACTATATTAATGGTGCCGAAGTGGATACGTTTGCTGAAGCGTTGCGAAATTACACGGGTGCGAAACACGTGATTCCGTGCAGCAACGGGACGGATGCGTTGCAGATGGCTCTGATGGCACTCGAATTGAAACCGGGCGATGAGGTGATTGTGCCGGCTTTTACTTATGTGGCGCCGGCGGAAGCGATTGGATTATTGGGGCTTATGCCCGTGATGGTAGATGTGGATCCCGATTCGTTCAATGTGACGGCGAAAAACATTGAAAAAGGCATTTCTGCCAAGACAAAAGCGATTATTGCCGTGCATTTGTTCGGTCAAAGTTGCGACATGGCTTCGATTATGGCGTTGGCGAAAAGGAATCATTTATATGTCATTGAAGACAATGCGCAGTCGATAGGGGCTTGGTACACCATTCCTCCTCCGCCTCTCTATGACGATTGGAAAGATAAAAAACAGACAGGGACGCTTGGTCATATTGGCTGTACGTCGTTTTTCCCAACGAAAAATTTGGGTTGCTATGGCGATGGCGGTGCGATGATGACCAACGGCGATGATTTGGCACAGAAACTAACAATGATTGCCAATCACGGACAAAAGCAGAAATATCATCATGAAGTATTAGGCTGCAATTCGCGTTTGGACACTTTGCAAGCGGCTATTTTGAATGTGAAATTAAAACATTTGGACGATTATACGGCTGCACGGCAGAAAGCGGCACAAATTTATACGCAAGGCTTGAAAGGCGTTGAAGGGATCGTGACACCGAAAGAGATGTCGTTTTCGACCCATGTCTATCATCAATACACGATTAAAGTAGAAGGCGGCAAACGCGATGCGTTGAAACACTATTTAGCTGAACAGGGCATTCCAACGATGATTTATTATCCATCGCCGTTGCAAGAGCAGCCTGCTTTTAAGTACATTGCACGTGCCGGCGAACCGCTGACGGTTGCCAAAGAATTGTCGCAGTCCGTTCTTTCGTTGCCAATGCATACGGAATTGACGGCGGAGCAGCAAACATACATCATTGATAAAATAAAAAAATACCAAGTAGGCTGAAAGCCTTACATAACCTAGCCCAACGGCAACGCCTTGGGTTTTTGTTATTGGTAGAATTATTAATTGGGGGATTGCGGATTCCTGAATCAAGTTCAGGACAGGCACGGCTTCGCCGTCCCGCAATGACAAAAAAATATGAATTATTTCTCACATGAAACAGCAGTTGTAGACCCCGATTGCACGATAGGTGACGGCACCAAGATATGGCATTTCTCACATTTGATGGGTGGATGTACGTTGGGCAAAAATTGTGTGATTGCGCAAAATGTGTATATTGCGCCGCAGGTGGTGCTTGGAAATAATGTCAAGGTGCAAAATAATGTGTCGCTTTACACGGGTGTGACATGCGACGATGATGTGTTTTTGGGTCCGTCGTGTGTGTTTACGAATGTGATTAATCCGCGTGCAGCGATTTGTCGCAAAGATGAATTTCAACAAACGCATGTGGGACGCGGGGCGACTATTGGTGCCAATGCCACGATTTTGTGTGGTATCACGATTGGCAACTATGCGTTCATCGGTGCAGGCGCGGTAGTGACAAAAAATGTACCTGACTATGCCTTAGTAATGGGTAATCCGGCACGTCAAACAGGTTGGATGAACGAAGAAGGCTACAAAACGGAGGGGATTCCCGCCTGCGCGGGAATGACAGCCATACAATCCTGCGCGGGAATGACAGGTCACAATGAATAGGATAAAATTCGCCGTAGTCGGCTACGGACACATTGGCAAACGTCATGCAGAGATGATTTCGCGCAATTCCGATGCCGAATTGGTTGGTTTGTGTGACATTGACCCGTTGGCAATAACCCGTAGGGGCGAACCCTTGCGGTCGCCCAATCCCTCGCAGTTGCCCAATTACCAATTATCGGCAATCCCGTTTCATTCATCAATTGATGAGTTGTTGCAAAAAACGGATGCAGATGTTGTAAATATTTGTACGCCAAACGGGTTTCATGCTGCGTATGCCGTCAAAGCCTTAGAAGCAGGCAAGCACGTGGTGATTGAAAAACCGATGGCACTCACGACGCTCGATGCCGAACAGGTGATTGAGGCATCAAAAAAAGTCAATAAACACATTTTTTGCGTGATGCAAAACCGCTATTCTCCGCCTTCGGTGTGGATCAAAGATTTAGTAGCATCAGGCAAATTGGGACAGATATATATGGTGCAGCTGAATTGCTATTGGAATCGCGATGCGCGCTATTACAAACAAGGCAATTGGCACGGCACAGCCGATTTGGATGGCGGCACGTTGTTTACGCAGTTTTCGCACTTTATTGACATATTATATTGGTTGTTTGGTGATATTACGAATATTCAAACTCGGTTTAACGATTTCAATCATAGCGATTTAACGGCATTTGAGGATTCCGGCATTGTTAATTTTGACTTCGTCAACGGCGGAATGGGTTGTTTGAATTATTCGACGGCTGTGTGGGATAAAAATTTGGAAAGCAGTCTGACGCTAATTGCCGAAAATGGCAGCGTCAAAATTGGCGGACAATACATGAATGAAGTGAAACAGTGTCATGTCAAAGATTACGAAATGCCAAATTTGGCGCCAACCAATCCGGGCAATGATTATGGTGCCTACAAAGGTTCGGCGCAAAATCATCACTTTGTGATTGAGAACGTGATCAATGTTTTGAATGGGAAAGCAGAAATTACAGCGACAGCCCAAGAGGGTTTGAAAGTGGTGGAGATAATAGAAAATATATACAAATTAAAATAAAATAATACACAATATATGAAGAAAATCATTTTATTTTCATTATGCTTTATGTTTTTTGTGACGGCGGGATTGGCTCAGATGTCGGATTCGCAGGTCTTGAATTATGTGAAGCAGGAACATACGAAAGGGACTTCGCAAGATCAGATTGCGACGGATTTAGTGAAGCGAGGTGTGACGAAAGCACAACTGGAGCGCATCAATAAGACTGTGAATGGCGCCGGAGAGGCTACCACAACTGCAAACACCGGTACATTCAACCTTGATCAGTCGCGGGAGCGTACTCAAATGCCCAATGAAACGGGTCTGCTTCTTTCGGGCACGATGGATGTTCCGACAAGTGGTGGCAAGCAAGTGTTTGGACGTACTATTTTTAATGCACAAAATTTGACGTTTAGTCCGAATGCGAATATTCCAACGCCTGCCAATTACCGTTTGGGTCCTGGTGACGAGGTGATTATTGATATTTGGGGTGTTTCTCAAGCATCCTTTCGGCAGACGATTTCTCCGGAAGGCCGGATTACGGTGGATCGTCTCGGACCGCTTTATTTGAATGGCATGACCATTCAGGAGGCCAATAACTATGTGCAACGGAAATTTGCTGAGGTCTATGGCGGTCTTGGTGAGGGCGGCGATTCGCAGATTCAGTTGACGTTGGGACAGATTCGCACGATACAAATTCAAGTGATGGGCGAAGTGGTGCGTCCGGGTACGTATGCTATCTCGTCGTTGGCATCTATTTTTCATGCTTTGTATATTGCCGGTGGCGTCAATGATATTGGGTCGTTGCGTGCGATTACCCTGGTGCGAAATGGCAAACCGCTACGCACGTTGGATGTGTATAAATACCTGTTGGAAGGCAAGTTAAATGAGGATATTCGCTTGACGGATAACGATGTGGTGATGGTGCCGCCGTATATTTCATTGGTGGACATCGAGGGCAATGTGAAGCGCCCGATGTATTACGAAATGAAAGACAATGAAACGGTGGCGGATTTGTTGATGTTTGCAGGCGGTTTTGCCGGCAATGCTTATGCCGACAAAGTGCGGTTAGCACGGAGTGGAGGGGCTGAAAATCAGTTATTTACACTCCTAAGTGATCAGTATAAAACATTCAAATTGGCAGATAAAGATGTCGTGACGGTAAGTCAGGGTTTGGATGAATATAAAAACAGGGTCGAAATTATAGGAGCCGTTTATAGAGAGGGCTATTATGAAATAGGCAACGACATCCAGACCGTTAAACAGTTGATTGCAGCAGCCGATGGCGTGCGTGGGGATGCGTTTTTGAATCGTGCTATTTTGACACGCGAAAAGGCGGATTTGACAACGGAAATTCTTCCGATAGATGTCCAAGGCTTGTTGAATGGTACTGTTTCGGATATTGTCTTGCACAAAAATGATGCGTTGTTTATTCCTTCTGCCAACGCATTGAAGCGGCAAGGCGACTTTGTTGTGTTTGGAGCTGTGACGCGTCCGGGTGGATATAAATATGCCGATAATACCACTTTGGAAGATTTGTTGGTGCAAGCCGGCGGTTTGTTGGAGTCGGCGTCTATGGTGCGTGTGGATATTGCACGTCGCGTTATTGATCCGCGTAGTATGACGACTACGAACACGTTGGCTCAAACGTTTTCGTTTGGCATCAAAGATGGTTTAGTGGTCGATGGCACATCCGGTTTTATTTTGCAACCTTACGACCAAGTGTATGTGCGTCAAAGTCCGGGTTATCATGTGCAGCAAAATGTGCATATAGATGGAGAAGTCTTATTTCCTGGCACTTATGTTTTGAATAAAAAGACCGAACGTCTGTCGGATATTGTGAAGCGAGCAGGCAATTTGACGCCGGATGCGTATGCCAAAAGTGCCCGTTTGATTCGTCAACGAAGTTCGGATGAGAATTTTCGAGCACAGCAAGCATTTAAGTTGGCTCAAAAAAGTGTAAATGATTCGATTGATGTAGCAGAATTGGATCTTGCTCCAACTTTTACGATTGGTATAGAATTGGATAAGGCGGTGCAAAATCCGGGATCGGATTATGATGTCGTCTTAAAAGAAGGCGACCGTTTGGTGATTCCCGAATATGACAACATAGTGAAGATTGATGGCGCGGTCATGTATCCGAACACGGTAGTGTATAAGGCGGGACAGAAAGCAAGCTATTACATCAATCAGGCAGGCGGTTATAGTGATAATGCCAAGAAAAACAAAGGATATGTCATTTATATGAATGGTACGGTGGCGAAAATCAAAGGTTCGGACAAAAATTTGATTCAGCCGGGTAGTGTCATTATTGTGCCGACGAAAGAGGAAAAATCCAAAATGTCGACGGGTGAAATAATCAGCATAAGCTCTTCTGTGGCATCTATGGCGACGGTGATTGCTTTACTCATTAACTCTTTTTAATTATGGAAGAACAAGAAATTGATTTGATGGAGATTGTCAAGAAGATTTGGGCACAGCGCAAATTTATTTTGACTGTTTGTGGTATTGGCTTGTTAATCGGCATTGTTGTGGCGATAAGTATTCCGAAAGAATACACGACTACGGCGATTTTAGCACCCGAAGCAGGCAGTGGTGGTCAAGGCAATATGGGTGCTCTGGCAGCGATGGCCGGCATTAATTTGTCATCGGGTGGTGAAAATCAGGAAATTTCGCCTGAGTTGTATCCGGATATTGCACGTTCTACACCTTTTCTTGCGGGTTTGTTCAATATTCCGGTGATTGATTCCCGGCAAAAAATCAATACTACGCTTTATGATTATCTCAAAGAAGATCAAAAAAGTCCTTGGTGGTCAGCAATTTTTGGCTTGCCGGGCAAGTTGATTGGTTTATTTTCGTCCGGAAAAGCAGTATCTGTGCCGCAAGAATCTACTTTTGCTGCACGACCCATTAAATTGACAGGCGAGGAATCGGGTATTTTGGATAATTTAAGTGGACGTATTGGGGTGTCTGTTGATAAAAAAACGGGAGTTATCAAATTGTCGTCGACCATGCAAAGTTCAGAAATTTCGGCTTTGATTGCCGACACGGTCGTTTCTTATTTGCAGTCCTATATTATCAGTTATCGTACACAAAAAGCGCGTCAAGATTTGGCTTACACACAAAAACTGCACGATGAGGCGCAGGAGCAGTATTATCAGGCGCAAAAAAATTATGCCGGTTATCAGGATGAGAATTTTGGAGTTGTCTCCATGCGCTACGGCATGACGCGCGAACGTTTGCAAAACGAGATGACGTTGGCGTATGGGCTCTACAATCAGATGGCGCAGCAATTGCAAATGGCAAAAGTGAAGGTACAAAATAATACGCCCGTCTACACCGTCATTCAACCGCCGGTTGTGCCGTTGAGAGCTGCCAGTCCAAAAAAATCCATGATTTTAATTGGCTTTTTGTTCCTGTCTTTTATTGGGGCTTGTGGCTGGATTTTTGTGAAAGATTATTTGTTGAAGCAAAAAGAAGCGTAACCGGATGCCTCACTCGCAAGAAATAAAAATTGCAGTCATCGGATTAGGCTATGTCGGACTGCCTTTAGCACGCTTATTTGCAATCCAATACTCCGTTGTGGGTTTTGATATTAATGAAAAACGCGTGGACGCGTTGGCAACGAATCGTCATTGCGTTGCGGGCTGCGACCCGCAATCTTACCCGCAATCCCCTGATGGCTTGTCTTATTCCGGCAACATAGACCACATTAAGGACTGTAATTATTACATCATCACCGTCCCAACACCTGTAGACAAAGATAATCGTCCCGATTTAACAATTTTGTTGAACGCCACTCAAACCGTTGGTCAGGTGCTCAAAAAAGGCGATACTGTGATTTATGAATCGACCGTATATCCGGGCTGCACGGAAGAAGAATGCGTGCCTGTGTTAGAAAAAACGTCGGGGTTAAAATTCAATGTGGATTTTTTTGTGGGCTACAGTCCGGAGCGCATCAATCCGGGCGACAGAGAGCACACGGTGGAGCGGATAAAAAAAGTAACGTCAGGATCCACGCCGGAAACAGCCGAGCAGGTGGATGCACTTTATTCTTCTGTGATTTTGGCAGGTACGCATTTAGCGCCGAGTATTCGCGTGGCTGAAGCAAGTAAAGTGATTGAAAATGCTCAACGCGACATCAATATTGCGTTTGTCAATGAGGCGAAAAAGATTTTTGACACACTGGGGATTGATACCAACGCTGTGTTGGAAGCAGCCGGCACGAAATGGAATTTTATGCCTTTCAAGCCGGGATTAGTTGGCGGTTATTGCATTGGTGCAGCGACTTATTATCTGGCTCATAAGGCTCAAAACAGCGATTATTATCCCGAAATTATTTTGGCGGGTCGACAAATGAACGAAAGTATGGGTGCCTATTTTGCTTCGGAAGTGGTAAAAAAAATGATTCGGCAAGGTATTCCGGTCAAAGGGGCAAACATCCTTGTTTTGGGCATCACTTTCAAAGAAAACAATCCCGATGTGCGTAATAGTAAGGTCGTAGATGTGATTAAGGCGTTGCAAGAGTATGGTATGAACATTACGATTTACGATCCAATCGCAAATCCTGCAAACGTGCAGCGCGAATATGGCTTGGTGAGTCTGTCCGAAATGCCCACAGAAAAATTTGATGCGGTAGTGAAAACTGTGGCACACCAAGCGCTTGAGAATATACCGTTGAATAGTGAGGTAGTTTATTTTATCAAATAAATAAAATTTTATACTATGAGCGAACTGTTGAATCCTTGGGATGCGCCGATTACTTCTATTTGTTGTATTGGGGCGGGCTATGTCGGTGGACCGACGATGGCTGTGATTGCTCAAAAATGTCCACATATCAAGGTTACGATTGTAGATGTTAATGCACAGCGCATTGCGGCTTGGAATGGAGACGATTTGGATGCGCTTCCCGTTTATGAACCTGGATTGAAGGACGTTATCCGGGCTACTCGAGGAAAAAATTTGTTTTTTTCGACCGGTATAGAACAGGCGATTCGCGAGGCTCAAATGATTTTTATCGCGGTCAATACGCCAACTAAGACTTACGGCGTGGGTAAAGGGATGGCTGCTGATTTAAAATACATCGAATTATGTGCCCGTCAGATTGCCAAGGTCGCCAATGGGAATAAGATTGTAGTAGAAAAATCCACTTTGCCTGTGCGCACAGCGGAAAGTTTAAAAATAATTCTCGAATCGGAAAGCACAACACATCGCTTTAAAATATTGTCTAATCCCGAATTTTTGGCAGAAGGCACGGCGGTAAACGACTTGCATCATCCCGATAGAGTGTTGATTGGTGGAGATTCTGATGCAGAGGGTCAAAAAGCCATTCAGGCTTTGGTGGCTATTTATGCCAACTGGGTGCCACGAGAAAAGATATTAACAACCAATGTGTGGTCGTCCGAATTGTCTAAATTGGTGGGCAATGCCTTTTTAGCTCAACGTATTTCGTCGATCAACGCCATTTCGGCGTTGTGTGAAAAAACGGAAGCCGATGTGGACGAAGTGGCAGGAGCCATTGGGATGGATAGTCGTATTGGCCCGAAATTCTTAAAAAGTTCAGTGGGATTTGGCGGAAGTTGTTTCCAAAAAGATATTCTGAACTTGGTTTATTTGTGCCGGCATTTCAATTTGCCGGAAGTAGCCAATTATTGGGAACAGGTGATTTTGATTAATGATTATCAGAAAAAACGTTTTGCACAACAGATTGTCGAATCTTTATTTAATACCGTCAGCGGCAAAAAAATTGCATTCCTTGGTTGGGCATTCAAAAAAGATACGAATGATACCCGCGAATCGGCTGCTATTTATGTGGCTTATGAATTGCTGAAAGAAACGGCAGAAATTCACATTTATGATCCAAAAGTGTCAAAAGAGCAGATTGAAAAGGATATCACCTATCTGTTGCACCAAAAAGGGCACGATGAGACAGTTGCTTCGTTTTTGAAGCAAATTCATGTCTATGATGAGCCTTATTCCGCATTGAATCAATCGCATGCCATAGCGGTGTTGACCGAATGGGATGTGTTTACAACATTGGATTGGACGACTGTCTATCAAAATATGCACAAGCCGGCATTTGTTTTCGATGGACGCAATATTTTAGATGCTCCCGCATTGCAAAAAATTGGATTTGAAGTGAAAAGTATTGGCCGGAAAAATTGAAATATAGATGAAGCGAATTTTAGTGACCGGAGGTGCCGGATTTATTGGTTCTCATTTGTGCACGCGATTAGTTGCGGAGGGACATGATGTTATTTGCTTGGATAACTTTTTTACCGGCTCGAAAGCCAATGTCGCACATCTCATAGGTAATTATCGCTTTGAATTGGTTCGTCACGACGTGATTAATCCGTATCATGTGGAGGTCGATGAAATATACAACTTGGCTTGTCCGGCTTCGCCTGTTCATTATCAATACAATCCTATCAAGACCATCAAAACGTCGGTGATGGGTGCCATCAATATGTTGGGTTTAGCCAAACGGGTGAATGCAAAAATATTGCAGGCCTCGACCAGCGAAGTGTATGGCGATCCGGCGATTCATCCTCAGCCGGAGTCGTATTGGGGCCATGTCAATCCGATCGGGATTCGTTCCTGTTACGACGAAGGGAAGCGCTGTGCGGAAACTCTTTTCATGGATTATCACCGTCAAAACAATGTACGCATCAAAATTATTCGCATCTTCAACACGTATGGTCCGAACATGAACGTAAACGACGGGCGGGTGGTTTCTAACTTTATCGTGCAGGCGTTGAAGGGTGAAGACATCACGATTTACGGCGACGGCACACACACCCGGAGTTTTCAATATGTCGATGATTTGGTAGAAGGCATGATGCGCGTCATGGCAACCGGTGATTCGTTTACCGGCCCCGTGAATCTGGGCAATCCGGAAGAATTTACCATGCAGGAATTGGCAGAAGTCGTTTTGCGATTAACTAATTCCAAATCAAAAATTATCCATTTACCTTTGCCGGCCGATGATCCCAAACAACGCAAGCCGGACATTGCTTTGGCGAAAGAAAAGTTGAATTGGGAACCGAAAATCAAGTTAGAACAAGGCATTAAAAATTCGATTGCCTATTTTTCAGAGAAAATAGAGGGATAAGAACCAGGTGCGTTGGAAACATCGCTATTCGGAACTTGTTTCGCATATTTTCGGCTTTTTGTGCCGACAAACACAAACCTTTCAAACACACTGTGTCGATATTCCCTTCCAATCGGCAATCTTTCCCCGTTACTCATAAAAAGAATGTTTCCTTCTATCTCATCCACATGTTGTAAATTGATCATATACGCACGATGGATACGTATAAAGTCGCTTTTTAAATTGAACGTCAATCCGTTGGCAAAAGCGTTGGGGATCATAAAATAGCGCAACAAATCGTTTTCGGCATACTCTCCTGACCTGCTTTGACGGCAATGTCGAGTGTGTATTCGACACTGTACTTGGAATCCTGCATCGCTTTGGAGTCTTTCTTGCTCGAGTAGGAAGCCGATGCCTCCAACGATGCGCTGAACGGACCAAATCCAACTTTTGCATTGAATTTGCCGGCAGCGGTGGTGTCACTGCTTTCTTTTCGCCGGTTGTCGGATCGGTGTTTAACACTTCCTGAATAAATTTCCAGGTTGTTTCGGCTGCCATAGCCTGTGCTTCAATCGCCGCTTTCAGAGGAGACCCGATGATCTGACTGAAAGGGAGTCCCGCCAAAGCGTTGCTTGCGACTTGTGACGGAGTGGTGTCAATTGCCATACTGTTTAAATTTTTAATTAATGAATAAAATGAACTAATTCGTGGAATATTTCGACACAAAAATAGTCCCAACCAATCCCCTCCGACAACTTTATTCTCCCAACAACCGATTTCGCCCGATGAACAGCATCTTTTTGGATTTTCACAAATTTTTGTATACCTTTGCACCGGTCTATACAACCAAATGAGCGTTCCTGTTTAAGGCGCGCTGATTTGGCGCAATTTTTTTTGAATACGTGGGGCACACCTCATGTAGCGAAGCTTTTGTGTAAAAATAGATGCAGAAAATTCAAAAAACATAGGTGCAGAAATCTGTAAGTGCTCAAAATCAGCATATTTAGAGGTGAAAATGGGGTTAAAAAACAATATATTAGCACTTACAAATTCAAAGTCGGATGCGATTAGATTCTAAGCTGGCAGGGCGGTTATTACACAACAACCATTAACGGCAAAGGCGAGCCCACGTTGAAAGATATTTTGCAAGTAGCATCGGACGCAGAAATTTCCGTTAAAAAAGCCAATGAAATCATCGAATCGGTCGTTGAAACATGCCGTTCGGCAAAAAACATACAGATATATCTAAAATTTTAGAATTATTTGGAGAATAATACAAATATATCTATATTTGTAGCATGAACATGAATCGGCAAAATAAATTATACGAGCAATCGGACAGTGAGATTATCCAACAAATTGGAAAAAATTATCGTCTATATCGCAAGCGGATGGGTTTTACTCAAAAAGAAGTCGCCAATCAGTCGGGATTAAGCGTTTTTACGATTAGCTCGTTTGAAAGCGGTGCTGCGACCGGTATTACATTTGCATCGTTCGTGAAACTCTTACGTGCAATTAACTGCTTAGACGAGATTGAAAAACTGTTGCCTGAACTGCCGGCAAGCCCGCGAGCCTTGTTTTTGAAACAACATGGAAACTAATACAGTAAAAGTAGAACTCTGGGGAATGACGGTGGGCTATCTCTCGTGGGATAGCAAACAAACTGTTGCTGTTTTCGAGTATGAACCGGCATTTTTGAAACAAAGCTTAGATATAGCTCCATTGACCATGTCTATTTGTGCACCTCGCAGCGAAAAACAAATACCTTGGACGGGTAATAAAGATAAACTCTATCAAGGATTACCTCCGGCAATTGCCGATTCGTTGCCCGACAAGTGGGGTAATTCAATTTTTAAAGCGTGGTTGCGAGATAATCATATTTCCACAAGTAAAGCAACTCCGGTCGACCAATTGTCGTTTATTGGAAGTCGGGCTATGGGAGCATTAGAATATAAGCCTGCACAGAAAATAGGAGGTAGTACGGTGTTTTCTGTGGATGTTCAGCATCTTTACGATTTTGCCAAACAAGTGTTAAATGAACAGCAAACTACCGTACTGAATGCTGAAAATTCAATTTTGTGGCAAGACTTAATTAAAATCAGTTCGTCTCCCGGAGGGAAACGACCCAAAGCTATTGTTGCTATTAGTTCAACGACTAAAGAGGTTATTTCCGGTCAGGGAGACATCCCGGATGGTTTTGAGCATTATATATTAAAATACGATGACAATTCGGTCTATCCGTTTACCAAATTAGAATATATCTACTACCGTATGGCTTTGGATGCCGGAATCACGATGATGCCTTCGGAATTGCTTGATTATGGGGATGCTACACACTTTTTGACACGCCGGTTTGATCGCATTGGAAATCAGCGAATACACGTTCAGACATTGGCTGCTATGGCACCGGAGGCGACTGCTTACGAAGATATTTTTGCGGTTATTCGTCAGTTGAATTTGCCTTATGAAGACAGTCGGCAACAGTATTTGCGCATGGTTTTCAATGTGATTGCTCGCAATGTGGATGATCATTCAAAAAATTTTGCTTTTTGCATGACCCCTGACGGCGTTTGGAGATTGTCTCCCGCTTACGATTTGACCTATAGTGTGGACAATTCAGCACCTGCTTATTCAAATAGACATTCTTTGACTGTGCATGGGAAAAATGAAACAATTACTCGGGCTGATTTGGAGATAGTGGCGCAAGAAAATGCCATTAAGGATTATAAAAATTTGATTGATAATGTTTTACGAGCAGTTGATAAGTTTAGTGAATATGCCAATGAACTGGCTATTGATCAGCGATTAATAGAGACTATTCAGAACGATTTTGTAAAAATATAATCCGTACGGTCAGATATTGACAGAAGTTCAGAAACAAATTATACAAAATATAATAGACAATCCTAAAATATCAAGAAACGAATTGTCCAATTTTGAAATAGTTAAAACACATCAAAATGATGCAAGGAGCCAGAATAATTCAGTTACCAAAAATATTAGATAAACGAGGTAATTTATCTTTTATTGAAAGCGAATTATTATGTTTGTGAAAAATTATGTTTGTGAAACATAATAAATTAAAATAATAAAATTTCATCCATTAGCCGATGTGCAATCGGAAAAGATGAAAAAGCAATGATCGAATCAGACGTTGAAATGTGCCGGGTAGCAAATAAATTGAATTATAAGATAGGGTGAAATTTCTTGAGTTTACAAAAAAAAAATAAATGCAAACTGAAACACAATACATAGAATTTAAATCGGGTTTTAATGAAGATGTCATTGAAACGTTGGTCGCTTTTGCTAACAGCCGTATGATATTCAAATCAAAATTTTTGACAAGGAAATTGCAATTTATAATCCTGGAAAACTATCGGGCAACCTAACCTTTGAAGATCTGAAAACAGATAATTATCAGGCGTATGCAAGGAATAAACTGCTCGCCGAAGCATTTTATCTTACAGGTGATATAGAAAAATACGGAAGCGGTTTTCGCCGCATCAGAGAACATCTTGAAGTATATCCAACAATGAAAACCGAATTTAAGAAAGTCCCTAATGGATTGCTTTTTACTTATTTGTACGTTGTACAAAAAAATTCGACATTTTTTCCCTACTATACCCCTGAAATGCTTGATGATGACACAAGAAAAGGAGTGTTGAAAGAGAACGATACTCCAGATACAGAACAAGTCAGGGCGGAAGTTACAGGACAAGTTACAGGACAAGTTACAGGACAAGTAGAAAAATTACTTTTAATACTCAAAAATCAAGAACTTTCCGTAAAAGAAATGATGGAGTATTTGTTATTAAGTGGTAGAGATAATTTTTTGACTTTATACTTACAGCCTGCAATAGAACAGGGTTTTGTAGCAATGAAATATCCACAAAGTCCCAACCACCCCAAGCAACGCTATTGCTTGACGGAAAAAGGGAAAAGTATAATTACTGGAAAATGAAAAAAGAATAAATGTTAGAACCACAAAATAATCATAGCAATAACAAACGCATAGCGAAAAACACGTTATTTCTTTATTTTCGTATGCTATTTATGATGGCGGTAACTCTTTACACTTCCCGTATTGTATTGGCTACGTTAGGAATTGAAGATTATGGCATTTACAATGTGGTTGGTGGCGTTGTTATCATGTTTTCATTTATAAATAGTGCGATGTCTACAGCCACACAGCGGTATTTGAGCTATGAATTAGGTACCAACAATTTGGACAGGTTAAAAACTGTTTTTAGCATTAGTATTATTATTCATTTCGCTATTGCGTTCATCGTATTGATTTTGGCAGAAACTGTAGGGTTATGGTTTTTAGAAAACAAATTGGTAATACCGGAGAATCGGATGGATGCCGCCTTTTGGGTCTATCAAATATCTATTGTTTCGTGTATGATAAGCATTGTTAGTTTGCCTTACAATGCTGCGATTATTGCACGTGAACGGATGAGTGCCTTTGCTTATATTTCAATTTTTGAGGTAGTTGGCAAGTTGCTTTTAGTTTATCTGTTAGTGTTAATTGCTTCTGATAAACTGATTTTTTATGCTATATTCGTCTGCATAGTTCAAATTATCATTCGGATTATTTATGGTTGGTATTGTAAGAAAAACTTTCAGGAAACGAGTTTCTCTTTTGTATGGGATAAGAAACTTTTTAGCACTATGATGTCTTTTAGTGGATGGAACATGTTTGGATGCATTGCCGGTGTTTGTCTTACGCAGGGAACAGATATTTTGTTAAATTTGTTTTTTGGTCCTGTCGTCAATGCCGCAAAGGGAATAAGCACCCAAGTTCAAGCAGCTATCAATAGTTTTTGTGCTAATTTTCAAACTGCCATCAATCCTCAAATTGTTAAAAGTTATGCCTCAAATAATATGACATACGTTCACAATTTGCTTTTTACCAGTTCCCGCCTATCCTTTTATTTGGTACTACTGTTTTCTATACCCATTATGTTGGAAACCAATCAAATACTTCATTTGTGGCTCAAAGACGTCCCCAATTATTCGGCATTATTTGTACAGTTATCCATGGTAATATCACTTTCAGGTGCATTGTCAAATACACTTATTATGGCAAATGGGGCAACAGGGGATGTTAGAAAGTTGATGACGACAGTGGGGTTACTGTTTTGGTCGGTGATTCCATTGTCTTATGTTTGGCTAAAACTTGGTGGAGAGCCTCCTGTCGTATTTTTTGTACAGATAGGTTTGCTGATGATTGCACATATCATAAGGCTCAAAATAGTTGGTAAACAGTTAGCATTTTCTTTTCTTGATTATTGTAGAAAAGTGTTGTTCCAAATAGTTTTGGTTTTAATAATTTGCTTTATTCCTCCTTATGTCTTGAAAACTAATATGGATGAATCTTGGTTACGTCTTGTTTTGGTAACGATTATATCTACTATTTCGGTCTTAGTTACAGTCTTTTTTGTTGGTATAACCACTGAAGAACGAAATCTGGCTAAGAACTTCATTGTAAATAAATTCAAAAAAATCAGAAAATGAAAAAAACATTAAGACGTATTAAGGGAATTATTGCTTTTTGTATAATTAGTGCTGACGGCTTTCCGAGACTTGATATTATAAAAACCATTTATTATAATTTTCGGCTTTTCCCATTTTCTATTGCAAAAAAACTACCTATATTTATTCATAGTGGAGTGAAAATTTATGATATAGGAAAGGTTGTGATTGATGGGAAAGTCACAAGAGGTATGATTTCCATTGGAAATTATAATATGAGAGCACAAGGAGCTACAAAAATTCGGAATAGAGGTGAAATCATTTTTAAAGGGAAAGTTTTTATATTTGGAGGCGTTAATTTAATGAATTCAGGAAAAATTGTATTTGAAGGTGATGACCTCTTGGGTGAAAATACAGTTGTCATAATTAGCAGACAATTAACTATTGGAAAATGTACACGCATTGCTTCTTTATGCTATATTATGGATTCGGATGCTCATTATATGGTAAATGTTCAAACTGGAGAAATAAAGGATAATACAAAAGAGATAATCATAGGAAAATGTAATTGGCTTGCTAATGGAACTGTAGTGAAAAAAGGAACTCATACGCCCGATTATACAATTGTAGCATCTGCCAATGCTCTTTTATCAAAAGATTATACCAACCTTCCTCCCTATAGTATTATTGGAGGGATGCCTGCAAAATTGATTGCTTCGGGCTATCGTCGCATTTATAACAAGATAGAAGAAAGTCGATTAGAAAAAATCTTTAATGAAACTAAGATACAAGCAGTAACGATTGATTTAGACAATATAGATATTGATTCTTATTGTACAGAAAATGCAATATGAAGCATAATTTATTTGTGAAAACATAGAAGAACAGAAATGAATGTTGTAATTATTTTTAATGGCTTGGGAAATCAAATGTCTCAATACGCATTTTTCTTAAGGAAGAAAAGTATAGATCCATCTACTATATGCATATATGATAAAAGGACATCTGAGCAACATTTTGGATTTGAATTAAAACGTGCGTTCAACATTAATTGTAATAATTACGGGTTTAAATATAAAATGTTGTATTTTTTGTATAGTACGTCCTTTCTCCAGAGGCGACCAATAAGTAAGTTGTTATCTCTTATTGGTATTAGATTCATAGTAGAGCGAAAGGACGGTTATTATGTTGAAGCGAATCTTTTAAATCGGAGAGGGATAAATTTTTATTATGCTGGCTGGCATTCGGAAAAGTATTTTTTGCCAATTGAAGAAGAAATTATAAGAACATTTAAATTTAATATAGATAACAAAAACAATACTCCTCAATTCAAATTTTATGAAAATGAAATCAAACAGAATAATAATAGTGTTTCAATTCATATTAGAAGAGGAGATTATTTAACCACTGGTGGATATTATCAATTTACAGGTGTTGCAACATTAGAGTATTATCAAAAGGCGATTGCCTATATTGAAAGTAAAATTGATAATCCCCAATATTTCGTATTTTCTGATGATTTGAATTGGTGTAAAGAAAACTTGACTCTATGTTCCGCGACGTTTGTTGATTGCAATACTGGTGAAAATTCATGGAAAGATATGTATTTGATGAGTGTGTGCAAACACAATATTAATGCTAATAGTACATTCAGTTGGTGGGCAGCATGGTTAAATCCCAATAAAAATAAAATCACCATTGTTCCGAAAGAATTTATACGTAATGTTATTCCAAAAGATTTTTATCCTGAAAATTGGGTGAAAATATAAATTGACACTTCTTGGAAAAATCTATGCATATATTGATCTTTACTCCCCTCTTTTTTGATACCTATCGGTCATTTTTGACTTTTTAAGGGGTGACTATTTAAATAATAGCATTCTAATATGCTGATAATCATCATATTAAGAGCTTAATCTATTGCACACAAAATATTTTTGATTTTGAAAATTATGAAACAGGTAAAATTTATTTTTGCAGCATTTTTGTTACTGTCAACATCTTTTATTTATAGCTGTGAGCAAGCGAAAAACTCATTTTTAAAAGTTGGCGTTTTTGGTGGTTCTGTAAGTGTTTATACCGAGTCAGAAACGGCAAAAAATGTATGGAGAGATAGTTTGAATATCACAGTAGAATCTTGTGGCGTGTCGGGTGGCGGATTTAGTTCGTTGACAACAAACAATGTTCCGATGCAGATAAGGCAGGCAAAAACTTTTGATATCTATATTCTTTGGTGCTCAACAAACGATGTCGCGACTTCTACTGTGGGTGAGGTAAATTCTGATGATTTATCCACACAGAATGGAGGTTTGCGCAAAAGTATTGAATTGATCAAGCAAAAAAATGATAAAGCACTTATTCTTTTGTTTACTTCATTACCACGCTTTGACCAAGATATTTATTATAATAGGATGCAATCTTTTGTGGATGGACAAATAGCAGTTTGCCAAGCAAATCAAATTCCATACTTAGACCAATGGTCACTTTGTGGGTTTGATAAAAATAATTTTACCCCGTATTATCTTGACGATAAAACGCATTTAACTAATGCCGGTTATGCACATATTGCTCAGATGCAAATGGAATTTATTCGTGAAAACATAGAAAAATATTGGGATACATCAGCAATAATAGATACTCCTGTAGTGGCTTCTTGTTTAAAAATTCAATACAATCCCGTGACTGACAATTTAGTTTTTGAACCCAATGGAGCCAATACACAAACTATTGGAGTTCAAATTATTGACATTGCCGGGCAATTAATATTTTCTATGAATGATTTTGTTCTTCAGAGAACAGTCGCAAGAACCATTTCTGTCAATGGAATCGCTAAAGGCATTTATCTACTTGTTGCTCAAACAGAAGAAGAGCGATTGGTTAAGAAGTTTATGAAAAAATAAAATTTAAACAGATGAAACAATATGATTATCTAATAGTTGGATCGGGTCTTTTTGGAGCAACATTTGCTTACAAAGCAAAACAGCGAGGCAAAAAATGTTTGGTCATAGATAAGCGTATTCACTTAGGGGGGAATATCTATTGTGAGAATATCGCAAATATTAATGTGCATAAATATGGAGCTCATATTTTTCATACTTCTAATAAAGAAGTTTGGAATTTTGTTAATTCAATTGTTGAGTTTAATCGATACACCAATTCTCCTATAGCCAATTATAAAGGTAAATTGTATAATCTCCCTTTTAATATGAACACCTTTTATGCACTTTGGGGTGTGAAAACACCCGAAGAGGCAAAAGCAAAAATAGAAGAGCAGAGAAAGGCGTCAGGAATCACATATCCTAAGAATTTGGAGGAACAGGCCATATCGTTAGTCGGAAAAGATATTTACGAAATTCTTGTTAAAGAATATACCGAAAAACAATGGGGAAGAAAATGTACAGAACTGCCGGCCTTTATCATCAAACGGCTTCCGGTTCGCTTTACTTTCGATAATAATTATTTCAATGACATTTATCAAGGTATTCCCGTTGGTGGTTACAATAAATTGATTGATGGTTTATTGGCTGGAATAGATACAAAATGCAATACAGACTTTTTTGAATGTCGAGAATATTTTGAGAGCATAGCCGATAAAACAGTATTTACAGGGAAAATAGATGAATTTTATAACTATCGGTTTGGGAAATTAGAATATCGTACCGTACAGTTTGAAACAGAAACGTTGGATTGTGAAAATTATCAGGGGAATGCAGTGGTAAATTATACGGAACGGGCAGTGCCCTATACTCGGATTATTGAACATAAGCATTTTGAATTTGGGACTCAATCGAAGACGGTTATTTCCAAAGAATATTCTTCTGAATGGCGAGAAGGCAGCGAACCGTTTTATCCGGTTAATGATGAAAAGAATAATGCTCTGTACCAGCAGTATAAGGAATTAGCTGATCAAGAAAAAAGAGTTGTCTTTGGAGGTCGATTGGCTGAGTATAAATATTATGATATGGATAAAGTTGTGGAACAGGTTTTAAGAATAAAATAAATAATAAAAAATGATAAAAATATATCCCAACACAAAGGTATATGTGTATGCTCCCCTAAATTATACAACAGGAGGAGCCGAATTATTGCACCAGTTAGTACATTGTTTAAATAGCAATAATATTGATTCTTATATTGTCTATTTTGATAGAGCAGGCATAACAAAGGGAGATGTCCCGCAAGCATATTCAAAATATATGATTAAAGTCTCCGATCATGTAGAAGATACACAAAATAATATAATTGTGATCTATGAAGGAGAATTTAACAAAATGTATTTAACCCAAAATGCACAAAAACTATTATGGTGGTTAAGTGTAGATAATTTCTTTCTTTATTCGATATCTTTTTTGGCGATTAGCGATTTAATGCATTGGAATATTACGATGGGAATAAAGCAGTTGATAAAGCGATCGATAAATAAGATTTTAAGAAAACCTCCTATTGCAACTATTTCCATCAAACAATTAGTATCATTAGATGCACTTCATTGTTATCAATCGGAATATGCTCAGAATTTTTTAGAAAATAGAAATGTTCCAGAGTTATTACCTTTATCTGATTTTATCAATTCAGATTTTTCAACAAATAATATACAGCTTGCGAGGGAGAAAAAAGTATTGTATAATCCGGCAAAAGGATTTAAATACACTTCAAAATTAATACGAAAAACGCCTGAAATTACTTGGGTTCCTTTAGTGAATTTAACAAGAGAACAGTTAATAAACGAGTTCAAAACAAGTATGTTATATGTTGATTTTGGATATCATCCGGGAAAAGATAGAATTCCTCGTGAAGCAGCTATAAATGGGTGTTGTATATTAACCAACAAGGCGGGCTCGGCAAAGTTTTTTGAAGATGTAGCAATCTTAAAAAAATACAAAATTGATGAGAAAAATACTTCTGTTAAAGAGGTCATAAATAGGATTAAATTTATGTTGGATCATTACGATAAAATAAATGAAGATTTTGACTTTTATCGGAATCGAATATTAAAAGAAAAAGAAATTTTTGAACAACAAGTGAAAGATATTTTTCAAATATAATTTAAAATAAGAAAATATCAAGTTGAAAATATTATTACATAAAATTATCCATCTTATAGTTCTATTGATAAGCCATATTGGGCTTGTCCTGTTTCCTTATTCTGTTGCAGAAAGAATCAAATTATTTAAAAGGCAGATATATACATATTGGTTAGCCCCTAATTTTAGGAAATTTGGGAAACTGTCTATGATACATTATCCAGTTTGCTTGCTTGGTTGTAAATATATATCAATTGGCGAAAAAGTTGGGATAGGGACACGAAGTGTTATTACAGCTTGGGATAATTATGAAGGAGATACTTTTTCTCCTGAAATTACGATTGGTAATAATGTTTGGATCGGTGATGAAAGTCATATTACTGTAATTAATTCAGTTAAAATAGGCAATAATGTTCTGATGGGAAAAAAAATTACTATAACAGATAATTCTCATGGTAATAATACTTTAGAGGAAGTCAATACAGCCCCTAATAAACGACAACTCTATTCAAAAGGCCCAGTCATCATTGAAGATAATGTTTGGATTGGTGATAAAGCAACGATTTTACCAGGAGTTCATATTGGATATGGTGCGGTCATTGCTGCGAATACTGTTGTTACTAAAGATGTACCCACTATGGCCATAGTGGGAGGGAATCCAGCAAGATTAATAAAAATTATTGAATAAAATATGGAATCAAATAAAAGGGCGAGAGTCATAGCGATTTATCTTCCTCAGTTTCACCCAATTCCTGAGAATGATAAATGGTGGGGAAAAGGCTTTACCGAATGGACGAATGTTGGAAAAGCAAAGCCTTTGTTTAAAGGTCATTACCAACCTAAAGTGCCGGCTGATTTAGGTTATTATGATTTGCGTATACCTGAGGTAAGAAAAGCTCAAGCCGATATGGCTAAAGAAGCTGGCATAGAGGGTTTTATGTATTATCATTATTGGTTTGGAAATGGTAAAACGTTGTTAGAGCGTCCCTTTCAAGAGGTACTTAAAAGTGGAGAGCCGGATTTTCCCTTTTGCTTGGCATGGGCCAATCATAGTTGGGAAGATAAATCATGGGTGATAAAAAATCAGTATCAAAAAAATAGAATGCTTATTGAACAGTTGTATCCTGGTGAAAAGGATTATCGGGATCATTTTTTCTATCTCTTAAATGCATTCAAAGATAAACGTTATATCCGCATTGATGATAAGCCCCTGTTTTATATATATAATCCATTGCATTTTAAAGACGTTAGTCTTTTTATTGCTATTTGGCAACAATTGGCAAAAGAAAATGGTTTGAATGGAATTTATTTTATTGGACAAGCCAATCACAAGGAAGATTGCTCAAAAATACTTAATTTAGGTTTGGATGGAGCCGCTCGTATCGGGGTGAGTGACGTTGAAGAAACAATGGGAGGAGCTAAAGGCAAATTTATCAATATATGGCTAAGTCGATTAAAACGCTACTTGCCAATTAAGATTCTGCAAACTAAGATTTTATCAAAATATAATTATAGTGATATTGTTAATAATTGGACCATACCTGATTTGGATAGTAATGAACAGATATATCCTACTATTCTTCCTAATTTTGATCATTCTCCACGTTCGGGAAATATTGGATTAATTTATGACAATAGTACCCCGGCCTTATTTAAAAAACTGATAAGAAAAACAATAAATACGATTGAGGCTAAAAAGGATGAACATAAGGTAATTATCCTAAAATCATGGAATGAGTGGGGTGAGGGTAATTATGTAGAGCCGGATTTAAAATATGGGCATGGTTATTTAGATGCCTTGAGAGATGAAATTTTTGAGTAAGGGTAAATCATGTCTGCACAATATCCATTAGCTTCAATAATAATTCCTGTTTATAATGCGGAAAAAGATCTGCCTCGTTGTCTTGATAGCATTTTAAATCAAACGATGAATGATTTTGAGCTGTTTTTAATAAATGATGGTTCAAAGGATTCCAGTGCTGCTATTTGCCGTCAATATGAGCAGATAGATGACCGTATTCGTTTTTTTGACCAAATCAATCAAGGTGTATCTGTTGCGAGAAATGTTGGTTTAGATAATGCTTTAGGGGAATACATTGTATTTGTAGATAGTGATGACTGGTTAGAGCCGGAATTTATATCCGCTTATATTGATTCTCAACAGGTTCAACCCGTAGATCTTGTATATCAGGGATTTATCAATGAATTTCAAGAAAACTCTATAAAACAATTATTGCCGTTAAAAATTGATTCTCCAGTTACAGAAACATTGCTTGTTGTTGAAACGCAAAACTGTTTGGGTGGTGCTTGTAATAAATTGTTTAAAAGGTCGATCATAGAAAATTATCACATAAGATTTAACCCTGCGATAAGTTACGGCGAAGATAAAATATTTGCTTTAGAATATTGTCAATACATATCTTCCATTAGTTTATTGGATACGGCATATTATCATTATAATAGATCAACAGAGGATTCTTTATCAAAAAAACACCATACGAGTGAAGAATTCCTGATTTTAGCTGAGTCAGAATACAAGTTATTCTTAGAGATCAATCAAAAATATCCTAATGATAAGTTTCTAAAGGCTATAAAGGGAAGTTATATTACGAATAATAAATATGCTTTATTGTCATTGTACCGTCCTGAGATGCTGAAATCTAAAAGGGAAAGATTGAAACAACTGAAAAAGATAGCCGGCTTACAAAGAACTTTGGACTATGATAGAGCATTTGATCGACATACGCCTAAATTTCTTAATTCAATCATTCGGTTTCAACTGGATTCAGTTCTATTAGCTTTACTTTATTTGCGTACCAATTTTTCTGTGTTATATACTAAATTGAAATAATCAGAAAAAGATTCTTTTAAAATGAGATTAGATAAAAACCAATTATTATTTCTTCTCCTATTAATAGAGGCTATTGTTGTCTATTTATTAGCACCTAAAGTTTCTAATTATGGATTTAATGTTTTTTGTGCTATTCAGTATATTTTGAGTTGTGTGTTGTTTTTTATTTTAAAAAAGAAGAAGAATTACTTAGATTTTGATGTCATTTTTATGATAACTTATTTCTTTGCCTTGTTTTTCTACCCAGTCTTCTTATTCGAGAATGATCCTACGCGTTTTTTTATGTTTAATTTAGAATTTAATCACGATGTCATATCCAGAGCGACTGCTTTATCATTACTTGGCATGAATGCCTACATTTTTGGAAGTTTTTTGTGTAAGCAAAAAGGGGGGAGGGAGAATGTTATGCAAAATGTTGGTAAAATTCCAGTGACAAATTTGTTGATGATTGTTATACTGTCATTCTTGGGCTATGTCGTATTTGGTGGTTATGGGCAACTGGCAGGAGAGTATTCTGAAGAGGTTCAACAAGGATCATCCATTGCTAAATATGTTTTTATGTTTGTCCCGTCTTTCCTTTATGCAGCTATAATTATAGGATTTTACAATCTTGTAATAAAGAATCCGAATAAATTTCATTTTATTAATTTAAATAAATTTCTTTTATTTGTTGTATTAAGTCTTTTTCTTTTAATGTTAGCGACCGGTAGTCGAACAATACCTTTACAAATACTACTAATAATCGCGGGTTTGTACACATTATTTTATAAGCAATTATCTTTTTTTAAATTAATTCCACTAATTTTTCTTGGAATGATAGGAATGTTTTTCATAGGTATAATGAGAGACCCCAATTCAAGTACAGGAAATTTTCAATTGATTGATATTTTTATGGATTTAGTGATATGTAACAGAAATTCATTTGTCGCGGCTGATTATGTAGATCAAAATGGGTTAACGTGGGGGCGTTCAATGTTAGGGTCTTTTCTCGCTCCTATTCCATTCCTACAGAATATTGTCTGTAGTTTGTTTGGAATTGAAACTTGGACGATTGCATCATCAATGATTATTACAATGTTCACTTTTGATGGTGGAGAAGGGTTTGGATTGGGTACTAATATAATTGCGGATATTTATATGTCATTTGGAATGATTGGCGTTATTGTATTAATGGCTGCGCTCGGTTATTTTATAAACTATCTACTATATAAATCAAAGTCGAGTATTTATGCCTTGGCAGGCTATGCAATAATGATGTCGTATTCTATATTTTTAGTTAGAGCTGAATTTACTTTCTTTTTAAGAGTTCTAATATGGACACTTTGCATTATAAATATAGCTAAATTACATAGAATTTCTTATAGTTTTAATTTAAAGAAACATCTGCAAAATTGAAAGTTTTAATTATAACATCTAATATTGTTCCTACTGGAGGAACGGAGAGAGCTATCTCCAATCTTGCTAATATGTTGGCTGATAAGGATGTTGATGTGTCAATTATAAGCGTTTCGAGTTTGACTACACAGTCAGCCTATTATCCAATATCTTCAAAAGTAGAGATAACTCATCTTGAACAACCAGCTATACCTATTGGCGTTAAAAATAAATTAGCTTGGTACTTAAAAACTATTAAGCTATTGAGGAAAGAAATTAAAAGGAGGAATGCAAAGGTCATTATTGGTGCAGGGCATAATATTAATTCATTACTGCCTTTCTGTAAAGGGAACTCTCAGAGTAAAATTATCGGATGTGAGCATATAGTCTTAAAAACCATACCTCTCTTTTCAAGACTGCTCATGAAAACGACGTATCGCTTTCTTGATCAAGTTGTAGTTCTTTCCGAACAAGCCCGAACACAGATGTTATGCTATACGTCACATGTTTCTGTTATACCGAATACATTGCCCTTTTTCCCTGAGCAAGCAGCCTTTCTATCTTCAAAGAGAATAATTATGGTAGGGCGTTTAAGTGCTGAAAAGGGATATGATAGAGTAGCGTCTATAGCAGAGAAATTAAAACTTGATTATCCAGATTGGCATATTGATATATTTGGCAATGGAGGAATGCACGATGAATTAGTTGCTTTGTATAAAAATAACGCATTAGATAATTTTATTACAATTCATCCAATTTCAACAAATATTGAACAGGAATATTTGCAAAGTTCAATTTGTATGATGACCTCATATTCCGAAGCTATGCCAATGGTATTACTTGAGGCAAAAGCCTGTGGCTTGCCTATTATTGCTTATAACTGTGAGGGAACTCAAAGGTTAATTAATGATGGTAGTGATGGTTATGTCATTGATAATGACTCTCTGGAGGACTTTATAATGAAGGTCGAAAGTCTAATATCAAATCGCACGTTAAGATTTAAGATGGGTTCCAAAGGGCGCGAAAATTGTAAACAATTTTTGCCAGACAATATTGCCAAATTATGGATAAATCTTTTTGAAACAATAAAGGACTGATTTTATATAAAAACAATAGTAAACAATATGAATCAAAGTAAATTGCCAATAATTTTTGACAATATTATTTTTTCCTTGCAACGAGCCGGAGGGGCGTCGGCTTACTGGTTTGAACTTTGTAAACGGGTAATCGTTGACGAAAGTTTTCAATGTCTGTTTTATGAATACAAAAACGCAGAACACAATATTTGTAAACAACAGTTGCAAATTCCGAAAGATATACTCATC
Source organism: Candidatus Symbiothrix sp. (assembly GCA_031261285.1). Taxonomy (GTDB): domain Bacteria; phylum Bacteroidota; class Bacteroidia; order Bacteroidales; family Azobacteroidaceae; genus Azobacteroides. Next base: position 37,743 of record JAISKM010000087.1, read on the forward strand.
AAAAAAGAAAATAAGCCAATAATTCTCGAACGATATTCTGATTTGCACAGCAAAACCGGCGGTGTTTTCCATTCCAGTCATTACCGTGATATATGTTCTACGGCGAAGACAAAAGAAGTGACTACAGTACATGATTTTACATACGAAAAATTATTTTCCGGCTTAAGAAAACAGGTGCATATTTGGCAAAAAACAAAGGCAATTGCCCATTCCGACATTGTGATATGTGTGTCGGAAAGCACGAAAAAAGATTTGTGCACCATGTATCCACAGTACCAGAACAAAGACATTCGAGTTGTTTACAATGGCGTTTCTGAAGATTATTATCCGCTGTTTCCGAAGACAGATTCTGCAATCCCTTATATTTTGTGGGTGGGTGCGCGAAACGATTATAAAAATTTTGATTTTGCCGCAAAATGGGTGAGCTCTTTGAAAGATTACGAATTTTGGATTGTTGGGCAACCTCTGTCACATGAAGAACAGTTGTTGCTTGATAAGATGTTACCGAATAGAGTTAAATTCATCGGTTCAGTCACCAATGAAATGTTAAATCAACTATACAATAATGCGGTTTGCTTCTTGTATCCTTCGTCATACGAAGGGTTTGGTATCCCTGTAATCGAAGCTATGCGTGCCGGTTGTCCTGTTATTACTCTCAACACATCTTCGCTGCCGGAAGTATGCGGGGATGCGGGATTGATGGCCGAAAAATTGGATACAGATAATTTTACCGAATTATTGAATGATGTTGTAGCCCATCGGGAGCAAATTGTAGCAAAGGGACTGATACAATCAGCTAAATTTTCGTGGGACAAGTGTTATAGTGAAACCTCAGCCATTTATAAGGAATTAAGCAATGATTAAAAACAAATACACAATCATCCAGAAAATACGTTTAGCGTATTGCTTAGTACGAACAAAATTACTGTGTCGGCAAGCACGCCTTATCCGTTAAAAAATGAGAAATGAAAAATAACAAATTGAAAAAACTCAATCCGGAGTTGGCGGTTGAATATCGGGATTTTTTGCGGGAAATCCTTACAAAAATTCAATCGGCACGCTACGAAATGCTCATGTCCGTAGGCAAACAAAGGAGAGTTGTCATTTCTTGCATCGTGTCCAAAAACAGAAATGAACCCTCCCTATGCTTCTTCATGGCATGAAATTTTCGCTCTTCTTTTACAATAAACAAATAATATAACGAAAAAAATGAGAAAGACTAATACCATTGTTGTTCAGGAAACCAACATTTCTATAACCAAGGTTAATGATGAAGATTATATTTGCCTGACTGATATGGTCAAGGCAAACAAAGAAAGTAGTCGAACAGAAATACTAATTCAGAGTTGGATGCGACGCAAAGACACGATTCTTTTTTTAGCGGCATGGGAAAGTTTATATAATCCGGTTTTTAATTACATCGAATTCGATGTAATTAAAAATAAAGCCGGCGTTAATAGTTTTATATTGACGCCAAAAGAATGGAATATCAAAACCAATGCCATTGGTGTTATCGCAAAAACGGGAAGATATGGTGGTACGTATGCGAATGGGGTATAAAACGAGTGTTGAGCAAAGTGAACTATACATTACATACAGATGCTATAAAAGACTTTGTAATTCCAAAAATAGATGTAGAGCAACAAAAATTATATGTGTATGCCGATGAAGCCGATTTATTAAATCTTGCTTTGTGGAAATGCACCGCAAAACAATGGCGTGAAGCTAATATTAATCATGCACAAAAGGGATTGAATATTCGGGATGTGGCAAGCATAAATGAATTAGTTGTGCTTTCAAATATGGAATCATTTAATGTGGAATTGTTAAAAAGAGGTATAGATAAGTCTAAACGTTATGCCTATTTGAGTGAAATGGCACAAAACCAATTGACGCGTTTAAATGCGATAGATGCAGAAAAAGGTTTTAGAGCGATAGAAACAACACCAAGAGTGAAGGTTCTTAATAATTTTAAAAGAATGGCAATTAAAAACAAATACTCAATTTTCCAGAAAATACGTTTAGCGTATTTTTTAATGCGAACAAAATTACTGTGCCGGCGAGCACGAATTATCCGCTTCCCATTTGAAATAAGAGGGAAAGAATACATTGATTTAGGAACTGATTTGACAACAGGCGTTGGATGCCGGTTAGAAGCGTTTTCTGAAACAGGCGAAAAAACAATGCACTTCGGGAACAATGTGCAAATAAACGACTATGTGCATATTTGTTCCATGCAAAATGTTACTATAGGCAACAATGTTCTAATCGCCGGCAAAGTTTATATTTCAGATAATAGTCATGGGAGTTATAAAGGAGACGAGTTTGATACCTCTCCGGAAATAGAACCGATTAAACGTGCATATTATAAAAATCCGGTCGTTATTGAAGATAATGTATGGATTGGCGAAGGCGTAGTAATTTTACCGGGCGTTACGCTTGGGAAAGGTTGTATCGTTGGTGCAAATTCTGTAGTATCTAAAAGTATTCCGCCTAATGTCATTGCCGTTGGAACTCCTGCAAAGCCAATAAAGCGTTTTAATTTTGAAATACAAAAATGGGCAAAAATATGATATTTGAGCAGTTAACACAACAAATAAAACAAACGCATGATGCGTTACAATGCTACGCGGCGAAAGCCATCAATGCCAGTTTGACTGTCAGAAATTGGTTAATTGGTTATTATATCGTTGAATATGAACAGAATGGTGAAGACAAGGCAATTTATGGTGGACATCTAATGGAAAAAATGGCGAAAAATTTGCTTAGACAAGGATTGAAAAATGTATCGGCTGCAGAATTGTCGCGATTTAGACAATTTTACTTTGCCTATCCTCAAATTTCTGGGACACTGTCCCAAAAATCATTGCATCTGCCGGAATCAATTCTTGGGACATTGTCCCAAGAATTAGTAATTGTTGAAAAGGAGAACTTATTAATAGACCCATTAAAGTTGTTATCTAATTTGTCTTTTTCTCATTTTGCTGAATTGATAAAAATTAATGATCCCCTGAAACGCACATTTTATGAAATAGAATGTATCAGAGGTACATGGGGAGTCAGGGAATTAAGAAGACAAATCAATTCATTGTTTTTTGAGCGAACCGGACTAAGTAAAAATCCCGGAAAATTAATTGCTCTTGCGCAAACGGATAATGAACATATCAGTATCAACGAAATTATAAAATCTCCGTTTTCATTGGATTTTTTAGGATTAAATGCGAGAGATATTGTCCTTGAATCCGATATTGAGGTGGCGATTATGGAAAACATACAACATTTCTTGTTAGAATTAGGAAATGGGTTTTGTTTCGAAGCTCGTCAAAAAAGGATTCTGATAGAAGATGAATATTTTTTCATAGATTTGGTGTTTTATCACCGGATTTTGCATTGTCATGTGCTTATTGAAATCAAAGCCGATGAATTTAAGCATGAATACATTGGACAGTTGAATGCCTATTTGGAGCATTACAAACGAAAAGAGATGCAGGTAGGCGATAATCCACCTGTAGGTATTTTACTGGTTACAAACAAAAACAATACATTGGTGGAATATGCCAAAGGCTCAATGGATAATCATCTTTTTGTGTCAAAGTATTTATTGGAGCTACCGGCAAAAGAAGTCTTGGAAGCTATTATTGAAAGTGAAATACTACAACATTAAAAGTTTAATTCCGACACTCAAAAATGGACAAAAATATGAATATTTTAATTACCGGAGGTGCCGGATTTATCGGCTCAAACCTCGCATTGGCATTAATAAGTAAAGGCTATACGGTGACCGTATTGGACAATTTATCGCCACAAATACACGGCGAAAATCCGAAAGAGACCTCTCCGTTGTACAAATCCATACAAGGGAAAGTTAATTTTATAGCGGGTGACGTGACTTCCAAAACAGATTGGGAACGCGCGTTGGTCAATCAAGATGTGGTCGTGCACTTAGCGGCAGAAACCGGTACAGGGCAAAGTATGTATGAAATAGAAAAATACACTCGTGTCAATATTGGAGGCACTGCGCTACTATTGGATATTCTCACTAATCAAAAACACACGGTAAAAAAGGTAGTTGTGGCGTCATCAAGGGCTATTTATGGCGAGGGGAAATACCTGTGTCAAAAATGTGGCGTGGTATATCCAACTGCCCGCAAAGATGAGGATATGAAGCGTGGTGATTTTGAATGTAAATGTCCTCAATGTAATGGTGAACTGACCTTGCAGGCGACAAGTGAAGACAGCAAAATACATCCTACTTCTGTTTATGGAATTACCAAACAAAATCAGGAACAGATGGTCATGACTGTTTGCCCCACTATCGGCGTAGCAGGAGTGGCTTTCCGTTATCAAAATGTGTATGGACCGGGGCAGTCATTGTCAAACCCTTATACCGGAATATTGTCGATATTTTCAACGCAAATAAAAAACAATAACCCAATCAATATCTTTGAAGATGGAAGGGAAACGCGTGATTTTGTTTATATAGATGACGTTGTTGCAGCTACAGTATTGGGAATAGAACGTGGAGAAGCAAACAATCACGTGTTTAATGTGGGAACGGCCGAAGCAATAGATGTGATAACTGTAACCGAAGAATTGCAAAAAAACTACGGCGTGCGTGTCCCGACCAACATCTCAGGCAACTATCGCTTAGGAGATATTCGACATAACTATGCAGACCTGACATTGATAAAGCAGCGATTAGGCTTTGTACCCAAAATAAATTTTGTTGAAGGAATAAAAAAATTCGCAGCATGGGTAAGCGAACAAGCGGTACAGGTCGACAAATACACCGAGTCTATTGAAGAATTAAAGTCAAGAGGATTATACAAATGAGCATTTTTGCAAATAAAAAAATCCTGTTTTTTTCATCGCAATTATTTGGATATGAAATAGATATAAAATCCAAAATGGAAGCATTAGGAGCGAGTGTTGATTATTTTGACGATCGTCCTTCTAATACTTTTTTTACCAAAGCATGTATTAGGATAAATCCTAAAATCTTGGATAAAAAAATAACTGACTACTATAATAACATTGTTGAAAAAGTCAAGGAGAAAGACTATGATTATATATTTTTTATTAAAGGAGAAGCGATTTCTAAGACGATATTGAAGCGGTTAAAACAGGAACATCCTCGTGCCAAAATGATATTGTATTTATGGGATTCTATCCGCAACAATAGAAATGCACTTAATAATTTGGACTGTTTTGATAAGATATTGTCTTTCGACAAAGACGATGTGCAAAAATATGGATTTGTTTTTAGACCATTGTTTTACACCGATGCCTACAAAGGTCTTGCAACAGGAACTTCGTTTGTTTACGATGCCCTTTTCGTAGGGACGGTACATAGTGACAGATACCTCTTTATAGAAAATATTAAGCAACAAATGTCAGCTTTTGCGAAAACTCTGTATACCTATTATTTCTTTCCGAGCATTATTTTATATTACAGAAAAAAAATAGTCGATCGAACATTCAAAAAAACAAAAAGTTCCAATTTCCAATTTTCTGCTCTTTCAAAAGAAAAATTGCTCACATTGGTAAATCAATCTTTTTGTTTGGTTGACGTCCAACATCCGAAACAAACCGGATTAACTATGCGTACGATTGAAGCCCTTGGTGCGCACAAAAAATTAATCACAACTAATGAAACTATCAAGGATTATGATTTCTATAATCCTCATAATATTTTGGTTGTTAACAGAGAAAATCCAATCATAAAAGTAGAGTTTTGGAATACGCCTTATCAGAATATAGAATCCGATATTTATAAGAAATATTCCATTGAATCTTGGTTAAATGATATTGTACACTAATTTAAAATCATGAAACAATTCCTTTTTACCGGTGCCAACGGCTTCCTTGGCAGAAATATCCAGCTGTTTTTAGAAGCAGACGGCTATGCTATTTCTAAATTGGATATTGCAAATGCCGACATCGAATGTAATATCAGTAACAATGTTGATAACTTTTAAACTATAAAAACGTCCAATGGGTGGTTATAAATTCGCATCAAAAAAACGTAATACTCTCTCTCTGCCAAAACAGGGAATGAAACGTTGCCAAAACAGGGAATGAAATGCTGCCAAAACAGGGAATTTGTTTTGTAAATTGCTTATAATATGTTATCTTTGCTCTTTAAAAAAAAGAATATAAATGGAAGAAAAAAAATACCTGAATAGAATTTGTGATGACTTGCTACAGCAGTCCTTACAATCTTCCGGCGCAGTGCTTATAGAAGGAGCAAAGTGGTGTGGGAAAACAAGTATGGCAATGAAAGCTGCAGCAAGTTCGCTGTTTATGCAGGACCCCGACAAATCAAAATCATATCAAAATCTTGCCGACAATGTAACTGCTCATACAGGCACAGGCAGGATTTCGCGCTTATTGATGCGCCCAATGAGTCTGTACGAATCGTTGGAATCGAACGGCTCTGTTTCACTACAAGATTTATTTGAAGGAAAAACAAATATAGAGGCAATGAGTACTTTGAGTATTGAACAAATGGCCTTTGTTATATGTCGTGGTGGCTGGCCCCAATCGGTAAAACAAAAACCCGGTTCAGCATTGCGCATGGCTGCCAATTATGTTGATGCGGTAATAAACCTTGATGTGCAAAGGGTTGACGGCATAGAGAAAAATCCGGAAAAAGTGCGCGTGTTGCTGCGTTCCTTAGCACGAAATATAGCCGTTATTGTAATAGCTGTTACAGTAACTGTGGTTACAATTCAAAAATAATTTGTATCTTTGCAGCGAATAAAAATAGTTGAATGATGTTGAAGTTTTATGACCGCGAAAAAGAAATAGCTCTTTTGGAGAAGATTGAGCAAAAATCGTTGGAATCTGCTCAAATGACTTTCATTGTGGGACGGCGACGTATTGGAAAAACGGCTTTGCTTACGAAAACATTTCAGGGAAAGTCGGCATTGTATTTTTTTGTGGAAAAAAAGAACGAGGCTTTACTTTGTGAAGAATTTGCGAACGAAATTCGCAACAAATTGGCAGTAACTATTTTTGGCGAGATGCGTTCTTTCAAAGAGGTATTTGGTTATTTGATGGAACTTTCGCAAGCGCGACATTTTACACTGATTATTGATGAATTTCAGGAGTTCCGAAACATTAACGCGTCAATTTACAGCGAAATGCAGAACGTTTGGGATGCCAATAAAGATAAAAGTAAAATCAACCTGATTCTTTCTGGCTCGATTTATTCACTGATGAAACAGATTTTTGAAAATTCCAAAGAGCCGCTGTTTGGCAGAGCAACGGCCAGAATTCATATTAAAGCATTTGATATTGACACAATTAAAGGCATTATGCGTGATTATCGTCCCAATTTTTCAAATGAAGATTTACTGGCATTTTATCTTTTTACCGGCGGTGTAGCAAAATATGTTGAATTGTTGGCTGATGCGAAAGCATTTACGCTACGCAGCATTGTAAATGAGATTTTTTCGGATAACTCTCTTTTTCTTGACGAAGGCAAAAATGCCTTGATAGATGAGTTTGGCAAGGATTATGGAAACTATTTTTCAATACTTTCGCTTATTGCTTCGTCCAAAACCTCGCGCTCGGAAATAGAATCAATTTTGAATATGAATATCGGCGGTTTTTTGGAAAAATTGGAGAATGAATACGGCTTGATTACTAAGGTACGCCCTATTTTGTCGAAACCTGCTGGTAAAAATGTGAAATATCGAATCAACGACAATTTTCTGAATTTTTGGTTCCGATTTATTTATAAATATCGTGGTGCCGTGGAAACGGAAAGTTTTGATTATCTGAAAGATATAGTTAATAGAGATTATAAAACTTATAGTGGACAAATTTTGGAGCGGTATTTCCGTGAAAAAATCAGAAAGGAAGAAAATCTTTCGGCAATTGGTGCGTATTGGGAAAGCGGCAATCGGAATGAAATTGATATTGTGGCAATTAACGAATATGAGAAGCGCGCCATAATCGCCGAAGTAAAACGCAATGCTGAAAAAATAAACCTGAATATATTGCAGGAAAAAGCAGAAACACTTGTGAGTAAACAACTCGTGGGCTACACAATAGAATATCGCGGATTGTCAATGGAGGAAATGTAAAAATTATGGGTGATTATAAATTCGCATCAAAAAAATTTAATCTCCTTTTTACCGGTGCAAACGGCTTCCTCGGCAAAAATATCCAGCCGCTTTTAGAAGCAGACGGTTACGTCATTTCTAAGTTAGACATTGCAAATGCCGACATTGAATGTAATATCAGCAAAGAAATCCCCAATTTCAATACGCGCCATTATGATCTTGTGCTTCATGCTGCCGGTAAAGCCCACGTTGTGCCGAAAACGGAAGCCAAGAAGCAAGCCTTTTTCGACATCAATTATCAAGGAACAGTTAATCTGTGTAAGGCATTAGAAAAAATCGGTTTGCCTCAATCTTTTATATTTATTAGCACCGTAGCGGTTTATGGTTGCGATTTTGGCGAAAACATTACGGAAGAGCATCCATTAAATGGTGATACACCTTACGCGTTAAGCAAAATTCAAGCAGAAAAATACCTGACAGAATGGTGTCGTGAGCACCATGTGATTCTGTCGATCATTCGTCCATCGTTGATTGCGGGACCAAACCCTCCGGGTAATTTGGGCGACATGATTAAAGGAATAAAAACAGGACGCTATGTAAATATTGCCGGCGGTAAAGCAAAGAAAAGTGTGCTGATGGTGCAAGATATTGCTCGTTTAGTGCCTTTGTTGGCTGAAAAGGGAGGTGTCTATAATGTGTGTGACGATGAACAGCCGACCTTTGCCCAATTAGCCGAATTAATTGCACAACAACTGAATAAAAACTCTCCTTTGAATATTCCCTATTGGTTGGCAAAATCAATGGCGTTGGTTGGCGACTGTCTTGGCAAAAAAGCTCCCATCAATTCGTTGAAACTGAAAAAGATAATGGCGTCTTTGACTTTCAACAATGCAAAAGCAAAAAGAGAGTTGAATTGGCAGCCACTTTCGGTGTTGGATAATTTCAAAATAAAATAAATTTGATGAATCTGTTATTCTTTAAAGATTTTTTATTACCTTTGCACTGCAAAATTACATGATAATTTGCAGCAACACTGCAAAATTACATGATAATTTGCAGTATAAAAATTAAAAATAATCGACATGTATAACAGAAGGCAGGTTTTGGAAGGGTCTGAAAATGAGAGCGTATTTTTATGGGGTGCGCGGCAAACGGGTAAAAGTACATTGATTAAATCATTGTTTCCTGATGCGTTGATGTTCGATTTATTGCTCAATAGCGACTATGAAAAGTTGCTAAACAATCCTTCGCTGATTCACGAAATGATTGAAGCAGATACGTCAATTCAAACAGTTGTCATTGATGAAATACAACTTTTGCCTCAATTGTTGAACGAGATTCATTGGCTGATTGTCAATAAAAACATTCGATTCATAATGAGTGGTTCAAGCACTCGTAAAATTTTACGTGCCGGTGTCAATTTATTGGGAGGTAGAGCGTTGCGCTACGAACTATACCCTTTGGTTAGCACTGAAATACCTGATTTTGATTTGTTGAAAGCGTTAAACAACGGTTTATTGCCACGACTTTACGATGCAACGAATGCAAAAAAAATGTTGTCGGCATATATAGGTAGCTATTTGCGTGATGAAATTGCAGCCGAGGCACAAGTCAGAAATATGCCTGCTTTCGGACGTTTTCTCGAAACGACGGCTCTCACAAATGGCGAAATGGTCAACTATACAAATATTGCATCTGATACAAGTGTAAGTGTGAATACAGTCAAAACGTATTTTCAAATCTTGGAAGAAACACTGTTAGGACGTTATTTGCCGTCATTTCAGAAAAGACCTAAACGGCGGGTGATTTCTGCACCCAAATTTTATCTGTTTGATGTGGGGGTGGCTAATTCGTTGCTTAACAGAGGGAAAATAGAATTTGGGACGGAGCTTTTTGGCAAAGCTTTTGAACATTTCATTTATCAGGAAATTTATGCCCACAGTCGCTATTCCGACAGCAATTACCCGATTTATTATTGGCGGACAGCCTCGCAATTAGAAATTGATTTTGTGCTCGGCGACCATGAAGTAGCGATAGAAGTGAAATCCACCACGCAAGCCAACCCGCACCATTTGAAGGGACTAAAAGCATTTGCCGAAGAATACAATGTAAAGCATAAAATACTGATTTCCAACGACCCTCATCCACGTTTGGTCGACGGTATAATGATTTATCCGTGGAATGTTTTTTTACAAAAACTGTGGGCAGGTGAAATAATTTAATATACGCACACTTTAAAGTGCTATTTTTGATATAAATTGCACAATATTTAATACAATTTTTTTATACCTGTGATGCAAACACCCGGAGTTTATAGCGTTGAAAAGAACGCATTCCCTAATTCTGTTGTAGAAGTGGCAACCGCCGTTCCTGCCTTCATCGGTTATACCGAAAAAGCCCTCAATGGGGACAAATCCTTGCTCAATAAGCCTTTCCGAATTACTTCCATAGCGGAATTTCGTGCCTGTTTTGGCGAAGCGCCTCGACCTAAATTTAGCTTCGAAGCGTTGGCAGATGGAATTTATGTCCTCAAACGGGTCGATTCTTTTACACTGTATTACAACATGTTGCTGTTTTATGCGAACGGTGGTGGTCCCTGCTACATTGTTTCTGTAGGCGACTATACGAGCGATGACATTGACAAGGCAAAATTGCAAGCCGGTATTGACACACTTGTAAAAGAGCAGGAGCCGACTTTATTAGTGATACCCGAAGCGGTGAACCTCAAGGCAAGTAAGGATTGTTACGCTTTACAACGAGCGATGTTAGCGCATTGCGGAAGTGTCATGAAAAATCGTTTCGCCATATTGGATATTTACGATGGAGCAAAAGATAGCAAAGGTCATCAGGGAGATGTGATAAACGCATTTCGCGAACAGGTAGGAAATGAGTTTCTTGATTATGGTGCAGCTTATTATCCCTGGATCAATACTTCTATCGTGCAGGAAAAGGAACTCAGTTTTCAGAATTTGGATATTGTCACGCAGAATGGTTTGTTGACGGATGAATTAAGTCCGCTTTATGCTCGAATTATCGGAGAGATGCGTTTTATGCTCAATTTGCTTCCCATATCAGCCGCCATGGCAGGTGTTTACGCCTTGACTGACAGTACAAAAGGCGTATGGAAAGCTCCAACTAATGTCGGTATTGCGAAGGCTGTTAGTCCGGCGGTCAGTATTTTGCACGAAGCGCAAGAAGAGTTGAATGTGTCTGTCAGCGGCAAATCTGTCAATGTCATCCGTTCTTTTATCAGTGAAGGAATAATAATTGGGGGAGCGCGCACTTTGGACGGCAACTCCTTGAATTGGAGGTATATAAATGTACGCCGCACGATGATTATGTTGGAAGAATCGATTAAGAACGCTTTGAAAGCATACGTTTTTGAGCCGAATGTTGCCACTACATGGGTAAACGTGAAAGGTATGATTTCCAACTTTCTTAATGGAATATGGAAGCGTGGAGGGTTAGCAGGTGATAAGCCTGACAATGCGTATCGCGTACACGTGGGGTTGGGTGAAACAATGACATCCACAGACTATCTCGAAGGCATCATGCGTATTACTGTCTTGGTGGCACTTGTTCGTCCAGCAGAATTTATCGAGATTACCTTCCAACAACAAATGCAGAAAAGTTAACGTAATTACAAATTAAAAATTTGTATAATTCAAATAAAAACACTATCTTTGTACATGCCACGCTCACAAGACATAAAAGATTTTATCCGCGAACACCAAGCTCTGTTTTGGTATTCGCCCGAAGACAAGTGCGAAACGGTAAGCGACGAACTGCTGGTGGAAACGATATTGAATTACGGCGATATGTCTGCCGTAGTAAAATTATTTCGACTTATGGGAATAAAAAAAGTGGCAAAAATATATTTTTCCTCTATCAATCGTAGTGAAAGAAGTAAAAATAATTACCATGAATTGACATCAAATTATTTCACTTTATTATTTAATCGCTATGCACATTGAGATATTATCAGATAAACAGCAAGAATTGTTGTCGTTTGTTTCACAATTCAAACGTAGTTTTTATTTGGTTGGAGGCACGTATCCGGTAACTCATCCTGTTAAATTGGATACCATCATTTCGATGCCATCCTTGTTGTCGCTGGCGGCAATGAAGGCGTTTGCTTTGGGCAGGCGAACCAAATGGAAAGATTATGTTGATCTTTATTTTTTGTTGAGAGATTCTTTTACGGTACAGGAAATTTCTGATGAAGCCGAAAAGATATTTGGAGATCTATTTTCTGAAAAATTGTTTAGGCAACAATTAGCTTTTCACGCAGACATTGATTATCGTGAGCAAGTGGATTTCTTGCCGGGCTTTGAAGTCGGTGCAGAAGAAGTAAAAGATTTTTTGATTGATAAGTCGTTAGAACTAAATCTTGGTGTTGCATAATTTTAAAATAGAAAAAATATAACAACAGTATTTTCAATGGTTATCGACCAAAAAACCACTTAACAACAGTATTTTCAATGGTTATTTTATTGTTTTATCCAAGAAAAATGACTACCTTTGCAGCATGAAAAACAAAGAAACATGGATTGGCAAAATTTAAGTAATGCAGCTGCAATAGCAGAAATCGGAAAGCGATTAAAAGCTTACCGCCTGAAGAAAAAACTGACGCAAAAAGATTTGGCTGAACGAGCTGGAATCAGTTTGTTTACAGTGGCGCAAATGGAAAAAGGAAGACCCGTTTCCATCACTATGTTGCTCCCTGTGCTACGAGTACTGCGTTTGTTGGATAATTTGGAGCAACTTGTGCCCGAAATTGGCATAAGCCCAATAGAACTGATGAAACTGAAAGGCAAAACGCCCCAACGAATAAAACCACCTAAAGAGAAATTGTGAGTTAAGTTCGACCCCTTTGGGGTCGCATATTTATAGGGGAGCATATCATCTATAAACATCCTGACCCCGTAGGGGTCGACTAATTAATAATTGATGGAAACGGTATTAAAAGTGGTTTTGTGGGGCAAGGACGTGGCTGCGGTGGTTTGGGACAAAGCGCGCACTTGCGCCACGCTGGAGTTTTACGATTCGTTTGTCAACGAGCGATTGAACGTTGCGCCGCTCGCTATGCCGTTACACGATATTGTGAGGGGGGATAAGGTGTTTACTTTCCCTTCATTGAGCGAAAAAACATTCAAGGGATTACCGGGATTGTTAGCGGATTCACTTCCTGACGATTATGGTAATAAAATTCTGGACGAGTGGTTTGCCAGCCAAGGGTTGAGTTTTGCCGAATTTACTCCCATTGACCGTTTGTGTTATGTGGGTAAACGTGGGATGGGTGCTTTAGAATACGAGCCTGCCAATAAAGATACCGCTTTGAATGAGTCTGCAAAAATTGAAATCGAACAACTAACGACATTGGCAAGAGAAGTGCTGAATCAACGCGAAGCCTTTTGCGCCGATTTGCTCAAAGACGATAAACCCGTTTTAGATATATTAAAAGTAGGCACTTCCGCCGGCGGTGCTAAGCCCAAAGCCATTATTGCCATCAATGAACAGACCGGAGAAATCCGTTCGGGACAAGTGAAAGCCCCCGATGGTTTTACCTATTGGCTACTCAAATTTGACGGAGTAGAAGATCACAAATTAAGAGATAACCCTTTGGGAATCGGACGAATAGAATATGCCTACTACCAAATGGCAACTGATTGCGGCATTGAAATGACAGATTCTAAATTGCTGGTCGAAGGCGATTATGCCCATTTTATGACCAAACGTTTTGATCGGACGGATTTAGGCGAAAAACGGCATACGCAAACGCTCTGTGCCATTGCCCATTTCGATCGCGACGATCGCCATTCCTACGAACAAGCGTTTCAAGTGATGCGTCAACTGCATCTGCCGTATCCCGAAATGGAACAAATGTATCGTCGAATGGTCTTCAATGTCATCGCTCGCAACCACGATGATCACACCAAAAACCACTCATTCATCATGAGCAAAACAGGCGAATGGTCATTAGCTCCCGCCTACGATTTGTGCTACTCCTATTCGCCGTCAGGCAAGTGGACAAATCAGCACCAGTTGTCGCTCAACAACAAACGCGACAATTTCACGCAAGAAGACCTCCTTTCGGTGGCAAAAAACATGGACATAAAAAATGCCTCCGCAATTGTTCAACAAGTCACGGAAGTGGTCGCTCATTGGGAAACTTACGCACAAAAAGCAGATGTGAAAAAAGAGGCTATTCAACAAATAAAAGCAACGTTAAGACTATTTTAAAATGAAATATAGTGCACTTTTTGCTTGTTTTATAAAATAAAAGCAGTATCTTTGTGCCGAAAGAGTAATTTATTGCACTATGAAATTTGCTAAACAGATTAAAGAAAGACGTTCTGTGCTCGGAATCAACCAACAAGATTTGGCTGATATTTCCGGTGTGGGCTTGCGCACGATTAAGCAAATAGAGGTAGGAAAAGGGAATCCGTCTATTAAAACACTTTCGGCAATTTTAGATGTGTTGGGAATGGAATTAGTCACAAAAATTAAAACAACATCTGAATTATGAAGCAAGCTCAAGTGTATATGAATAAGCTATTGGCTGGAACGTTGAGAAAACAGGATGATGGAACTTATTTATTTCGTTATAACGATGTTTATTTTGTAAACCCGGATTTGTCTGCCATAAGTTTAACATTACCTAAGACCAAACAGGAGTATCATTCCAGTGTGCTATTTCCTTTTTTCTTTAATATGCTTTCGGAAGGGGTGAATAAACAGGTGCAGTTACGGCAATTCAAATTAGACGAAGATGATTATTTTGGCTTGCTTTTGGCTACAGCAGGCAATGATACGATTGGAGCCATTACCGTCAAAGAATTGAAAGAAGCATGATTGCCGCACCTGATACATATACTCCCATAACGCTCAAAAGAGTGTTTGACACTAAAAAAGTCAGCCCTCTGCTTGCTTTTTCCAATGTGGCAAGTCAGCGCAAAGTCATTGATGAAAATATTGGCAAAATCTCCATCTCCGGCGTGCAGGAAAAATTGTCTGTGATTATTGACCATGAGAAAATCATTTTAACGCCCGAAGGTGTGCAGGGGACGCATATTATTAAAGCTGCACCTGATTATAAACGATTGAAAAATCGCAATCAATTACCTGCCAATGAACACCTTACGATGCAAATTGCGCAACAGGTTTATGGACTTTCGGTAGCTGAAAATGCCATGGTTTTTTTCCGAAATGGCGAAGCCGCGTATATCACGAAACGATTTGATATTGACAAAAATAAGTGTAAAATCAAGCAAGAGGATTTTGCTTCTTTGTCACAAAAAACCAAAGAAACGGATGGCGACAATTTCAAATATACAGGCGATTATGTCACTGCCGGACAACTTATTAAACAGTTTGTAGCGGCTTGGCAAATTGAAACTGTCAAGTATTTTCGCCTGATAGTGTTCAACTATCTTTTTGCCAATGGCGATGCCCACTTAAAGAATTTTTCTTTACAGCAAACGACGACCGGCGATTATCTTTTAACGCCTGCTTATGATTTGTTGAATACTTCATTACACGTTAATGATGAAGATTTTGCGTTAAGCGGAGGGTTGTTTGATAAACAACATTGTTCTGAAATATATCTGCAAACGTCGCATCCATGTCAGGAAGATTTTATGACGTTTGGGACGTTGTTGGAGATTCCGAAAGTAGTCATAAACAAGACGCTCAATAAATTTACAACCCCACAAGGTTTAGTAACAGAATTAACGGAAAGATCATTCCTTAATGAGCAATTAAAACGCATGTACTTGAGAAGCTATCAAGAGCGATTGAGCCGGTTACAACGCTAAATTTATCAGATAAAAAACATAGTGTAAATGGAAAATAATTTATTGCAATATTTATTAGTAACAATCATCCTCTTCGCAGGGATGCTCCTGTACTTCAAACTTGCTGATAAATACAACATCATCGACAAGCCCAACGAACGGAGTTCGCACAACTATATCACGTTGCGCGGCGGCGGCATCGTGTTTTGGCTGGCAGGCGTGCTTTATGCCGCATTTAACTTGCCCGAAAGCCTCTATTTTCTCATTGGGCTGACGCTCATTTGCGGTGTCAGTTTTTGGGACGATGTGTCGTCGTTGCCTAATAAAGTCCGCATAGTGATTCATTTTCTGTCTATCTCGCTGGTATTCTATGGGTTAGGACTGTTTGTATTGTTGCCTTGGTGGCTGATAGTGATCGCCTACATCTTTTTCGTCGGCATCATGAATGCCTACAATTTTATGGATGGTATCAATGGCATGATCGGATTGTACAGTTTGGTGGTGTTAATCGCGCTCCAGTATGTTAATTATCAGGAGGCATTTCATTGCGGGCACCCACAAGGGATGCCCCTACGCCTGCAATCCCCTGCCATTAATCCTGATTTCATTAATTACGCCATCCTCGCTTGCATCGTCTTTCTCTTTTTCAATTTCCGAAAGCGTGCCAAATGTTTTGCCGGCGATATAGGTGCTTTGGGTCTCGCTTTTTGGATGGTTACTTTGTTGATACAGTTGATGTTAGCAACCAATTCTGTCATTTGGATTTTGTTTTTGGCAGTTTACGGCGTCGACACTGTTTGCACGATTTTACATCGTTTATACTTGAAACAGAATATTTTTCAAGCGCACCGTTTGCATTTTTATCAGATATTAGTCAACGAACGGAAACAGTCGCACCTGACAGTGGCTGCGGGTTATGCAGGCGTTCAGTTACTCATTTGTGGTATCGTCATTTATGCGTATGAATGCGGTAACGAAATCGAACAATGGTGCATTGGAGCAGCGATTATTATGGTATTATTGCTTGTTTATTTATTGAAATTCAAAAAAACAGATGAAAAATAGCCGTATCTATCTCTCTTTGGCACATATAGGTGGTCGCGAACAAGAATTTATTCAACAAGCGTTCGACACCAATTGGGTCGTACCTATGGGACCCAATGTGAGCGGTTTTGAACAGGATTTAGTGCAGTTTTTGGGCAACGACGCACAAGTCTCGGCGTTGTCTTCGGGTACTGCTGCCTTGCATCTTGGACTGATTTTGTTGGATGTAAAACCCGACGATGAGGTTCTTTGTCAAAGTTTCACTTTCGCAGCCTCCGCCAATCCAATCGTTTATTTGGGTGCTAAACCCGTATTCGTGGACAGTGAACGCGATACCTGGAATCTATCGCCCGAACACTTGGAACGCGCCATTCAAGACCGAATCGCCAAAGGCAAAACCCCTAAAGCAATCATCGTTGTGCATGCCTATGGCATGCCGGCGAAAATGGATGAAATCCGAACGATTGCCAATCGCCACAAAATACCTCTGTTAGAAGATGCAGCGTCGGCTTTAGGCTCGACTTACAAGGGTATTCATTGCGGCACCTTGGGCGAATTGGCAGCCTTGTCGTTCAATGGCAATAAAATTATTACCACATCGGGTGGTGGTGCGTTGGTGGCTACCCATCAGAGGATTGCGTGTAAAATTGTAGGGCAATGCCCGCAACGCAATGACGGCAATCTAATTAAAAAAGCACGCTTTCTGGCAACTCAAGCGCGGGATGCCGCACCGCATTACCAACATTCTCAAATTGGCTACAACTACCGCATGAGCAATATAGTGGCAGGAATCGGACGTGGACAAATGTTAGTGCTGCCCGAACGAATTGCCCAACGCCGGGCAAATAACCAATTCTATCGAAAGCATTTAGCCGGCATTGAGGGCATCACATTCCAAACAGAACCCAATTCAGACTTTTATTCCAACTATTGGCTGACATCCATTCTGATTGACCCCGAAAAAACAAACGGCATCACTCGCGAAACCCTGCGCCTCGCCTTAGAAGCCGCCAACATCGAATCACGCCCCCTCTGGAAACCGATGCACCTGCAACCCATCTTTGCCGATTGCCCCTTTTACGGCGACGGTACCGGCGAAGACCTCTTCAACAAAGGTCTCTGCCTCCCCTCCGGCTCTATCCTCACCGAACAAGATTTGCAACGTGTAGTAAAAGTAATCAAACAAATACTTGTATAATTCAAAAAAAACATATACCTTTGCGAAAAAGAAATAGGTTATGAAACAAGCAACAGTTAATAAATTGCAGAATTTTTTTACCATGCAGCCTGTTGAAAAAGCATGGGTGTTTGGTTCTTATTCGCGAGGAGAAGAAACGCGCAAAAGTGATATTGATATTCTTGTGCGATTTAACCGCGAAGCTCATATTTCTTTATTTGATTATGTAAGAATTATGCACTCGCTTGAGGATGTATTGCACAAAAAAGTAGATTTGGTACAGGAAGGGAGTCTGAAAAATTTTGCTCAAGAATCGGTAGACCGTGATAAAATTTTAGTTTATGAGAGAGAAAATTAGAGACAAAGGGCGATTAGAGCATATTCTTGAGGCGATTGAAAACGTTTTTGAATTTATGGCAGGAGTGAGTTTTGAAGAATATCAGTCAAATAAAATGCTGCGTTTTGCCGTTGTCAAAAATTTGGAAATTATAGGAGAAGCAAGTTATCATTTGACCCCTAATTTGAAAGATAACTCTCCTGAAATTGAATGGAGGGTTATCATAGGTATGCGTCATGTTTTGGTACATGATTATTTTCTTATCGGAGATGAGGTGGTTTGGAATGTTGTTCAAAAAGACCTCCTACCGCTAAAAGAAAATATAAGCCTTTTGTTGGATACAATAGATTAAATTCAATGTACCCCCACTATCTCAAATGTCCCCTCGATTTCATTCTGTCCCTCGCGGGTCTAATCCTCCTGTCACCTCTCGTTCTACTCATCACGATCTTCCTATTTTTTGCCAATCAAGGCAAGCCTTTCTTCACACAAATGCGTCCGGGCAAAGACGAAAAAAGATTCAAAGTCATCAAATTTAAGACGATGAACGACAAAACAGATGCTGACGGAAATCTATTGCCCGATTTTGAACGCCTGACGCCCATCGGTCGCTTTATCCGAAAAACGTCTTTGGACGAAATTCCCCAACTCATCAACGTCCTGAAAGGCGATATGTCGCTCGTGGGACCGCGTCCACTATTGGTCGAATACCTCCCATTGTACAACGAAACGCAAAAACGACGTCACACCGTGCGCCCCGGCATCACAGGCTGGGCACAAATAAACGGGCGCAACGCCATCTCTTGGCAACAAAAATTTGATTATGACGTCTGGTACGTCGATCATCTGTCGCTGGCATTAGATGCAAAAATCCTCTACCTAACCATCCTGAAAGTCTTTCAATCGGAAGGCATCAATGCCTCCGACCAAACTACAATGGACAAATTCGCCGGGAAATAAAATCTTTTCAATTGTAGCAAAAAATCTCGTTTTTATTTGTTTATTCAAAAAAATGTTGTACCTTCGTGCTGTCGGGACTGCGTGTTC
The DNA here is from genome assembly GCA_031261285.1 of Candidatus Symbiothrix sp. Lineage (GTDB taxonomy): Bacteria > Bacteroidota > Bacteroidia > Bacteroidales > Azobacteroidaceae > Azobacteroides. The sequence goes on from JAISKM010000087.1 coordinate 57,216, forward strand.
GGGCAATGCCACAGCGGTGATACTTCGGTATTGTCGCTGTGATGATTTTAAACCTTTCCTTCTTTGATAAATGCACTCATGGCTCTCAAATTGCCTTCCGTTTCACCGGATCCGTGCATCACATTAATGTTGATTTTCGGATTTTTAGCAAATATGATGTACCATGAGCGCATAGTGTTCAGTTCAGACTTTACTTCACAACCACCGGCTTCTTAAACTGCTGCACATTGCCCAGCGAATCAAATGCTTCCATGTAGAGGATGTAAACGCCGGAGCGAAGATTGCTGCCGAAACTGCGATAAATCACGCCGCTGCTGCTCAAAACTTCATTGTTAAGCACCGTTTCCACTCTCCTTCCCATCAAATCATAGATCAACAGTCGACAATTGTAGCCCGCTCGATCTAATTGGTAGTGAATCCCGTACTGATCGCTTCCAAGCGCCGGATATTCAATTCGCAACGCATTGGGGTTGTCTAACGGATCAATGCCCGTAGGCGCATCCGGATCCAATGTTTGCACCACAAAATCATCGAATGAAAAAGCTGTGGCATTTGACTTCGTGGCATAACAAACAATACCAAACCAATTGTCTGTCGCAGGAATATCCTGAATAACACAAGTGCCTTCCGTCGTAAAGGATTCTTCTCCTTCCAAGCGCGAATAGAGTGTAAAGTTGCCCAAATAATCCCATGTCGCTCGAATATCTACGGACACAGAACTCATTTTTACACGATCTTTTGCACCTGTAATCAAAGATTTGTTACTTTTACCCTTCAAGGCTTGCCATAAACTAATCTGATCATCGGAAGATCCGCCGATACGAACGAACAATCCGTTGGGATCAAGCAAATCTTCTTCTTCACTCAGTAAAAAGATACGCAAATAATTACTCGTGGATGGATCAAAATTCATTTTTACGGAAAATGACCATTCACCGTTTCGGGCTACACTTGTTGGCGTTCGTAATTGGGCAATTACGTCTGCTTTCTTGGAGCCGTTTAGCTGCAATCGACCGTCATTGACTGCAAACGAATCGACATCACCTGTCCAGTTAACACTTCGATCCGTGCCCGTGAAGGCACCATCGTTGAAATTCTCAGTAAACTGAGCACTCGCAATCATTGATTGCATGAACACACACAAAAACAAACTAATTTTCTTCATGATGAAAAAATTGTTTTAGTTATTTATTATTCGTACTTTTGCAGGCTCAAACCCTGCGTTGTTTGTGGAATTATATAAGAAAAGGCATTTGTAGGTTTGGTCACTACATTTGCATTTGGTTTGCAATTCCTTTGCAAAGGTAAGTGGTTTTTTTGAGATACACAAGAAAAAAGCAAACTATTTTTAATAAAATTTGAAAAAAAATGAAAGTGGCTATTGTTGGCGCAAGTGGTGCAGTCGGTCAAGAATTTTTACGCGTGCTGGACGAACGGAATTTTCCAATAGACGAATTACTCCTTTTTGGGTCATCTCGCAGTGCAGGAACAACGTATAAATTTCGTGAAAAAGATATTGTGGTTAAAGAACTCAAACACGGCGATGATTTCAAGGGGGTAGATATTGCCTTTACGTCGGCCGGAGCAGGCACTTCCAAAGAATTTGCCGAAGATATTACCAAATACGGTGCGGTGATGATCGACAATTCCAGTGCATTTCGCATGGATGCCGGTGTGCCTTTGGTGGTGCCGGAAGTGAATGCCGCTGATGCAAAAAACCGTCCGCGGGGCATCATTGCTAACCCCAATTGCACCACAATTCAGATGGTGGTGGCATTGAAACCGTTAGAAGAACTGTCGCACATCAAGCGTGTCCATGTTTCAACGTATCAAGCAGCGTCCGGTGCCGGTGCGGCTGCTATGGCAGAATTAGAAAATCAATACAGGCAAATCGTGAATGGCGAAACACCGACCGTAGAAAAATTTGCGTATCAATTGGCCTACAATTTAATTCCTCAGGTAGACGTATTCACCGACAATGGCTATACCAAAGAAGAAATGAAAATGTATCACGAAACGCGTAAAATCATGCACTCCGATGTGGAAGTGAGCGCGATGTGCGTGCGTGTGCCCTCGTTGCGTGCCCATTCCGAAGCCGTTTGGGTGGAAACGGAACGTCCGATTTCTGTGGACGAAGCACGTGCGGCTTTTGAAGCTGCCGAAGGCGTGATTGTATACGATAATCCCGAAAAGAAAGAATACCCGATGCCGTTGTTCCTGGCGGGAAAAGATCCGGTGTATGTGGGACGTATCCGCAAAGACATTTCCAATCCTCACGGCTTCTCATTCTGGTGTGTGAGCGATCAAATCAAAAAAGGCGCCGCGCTCAATGCCGTTCAAATCGCTGAATACCTCATTAAAGAAGAATTAAAAATTAAAAATTAAAAATTACGAAAAATAATAAACGTTGTTTCGTAATTCGTAATTTTTAATTTTTAATTTTTAATTATTGGGGGTAACACCCCATATAGCCTCCGTCAGGCAACAAAGCGGGGGAATCGTCTTGCAAGCGGAAATCGTAAATGAATTCCGCTTTGTTTTTGTCCTCCGACTGAATGATGCGAAATTTCGGGTCTTCTTCGGTCATGCAATGGATGATCGTAGCGTTGTCCATTTGGGACGTTGAATTACCATTTGCGCCCCAAATAATAGAATAATTAAATTCTGCTTGCGTATCCTCGCTCAAAAAAACGGTCGCGTCTTTGGTGTTGCCCCAACCGTATTCCGCTTTTCCGTTGAAATAGTAATTTGCTAACGTACAATGAATGAACGAGTAGTATCCGCCGTTCAACGATACTAATCCGTCCTTGGCATTACTCAATTCGCACTGTTCAAAGAATATCCGGCAATCGTTGGCAGAAGTTAGCATTCCCTTAAAATTGGTCACCACCGTGTTGTGCATCGACAATTTCAGAAAAGCAGGATCGGACGGTGCGAAAAATAGTCCGGTAGAGCCGTTCCGTATCCGGGCGTGCTCAATCACATTGTCGTAACTGTCTGCATCAAACTGAATGCCACCCCACTGTCCCGGAATACGGTCGTAGGGAATACCCACCATTTGGTCGAAGCGATCGCCCCGAATAATGACCGGATTTTCGGCCGTCCCCGATACGATGAGCGTGCCGTGAACAATGATGTTGGCGTTAGCATGCATATATAAACGTGCGCCTGCCGGAATTGTCAATGTTGCGCCTGCCTGCACCACCAAACTATCATATATCAGGTAAGGCTTTATACGATTGAGCGTGCTGTCTACTGTGACAAAAATCGCGTCCCGAATCTCAGCATCTTGCGCAACAGCCTGCAGCACAACAGATTGCTTCACGCCATTGGTCACAAACACGATGTGGTCAATGATTTCAGCCGGAATATCCGATTGATTTTCAGACGGTTGCGCCTCCACCAAAATATAAAGGCTATCTTTTGATAGAATTTCAATATCCGAAAACGAATTGCCCGCTCGTCCGTCCACATTAATCTTAAAATTATCACCATTTTCAAGCGTAATCGACGAAATCAGCAAATCTTTTTTTGAAGGATTGTAAATCGTAAATGCCGCAAAAGGCGTCCGAACCGTCGACACAACAGTATCAAACGCCACCGTGTCTGTTGAAAAAGTCAACACATCACCGGGACTATAAGAATAGTCTTCAAAGCCATCGCTGCAAGCCGCAAAAATCGCAGCCAGCGCAATAAAGAGTACAAAACGTAATCTACCCATACATATATGAACGTAGAAAAGTCAATTTTATTTTGCAAGCACTTCTCTTTTACCTGGAAATTAAACCAAATGCTGCCACAAAAGAGCCTTGTCCTGCGGCGTTGGTAGTATGATTGATACTCATTAGATAAAAAATTATCACCCACATCAACGTTATAGAGCCATATTGCGATATATTTGCCCCGAAAAGGATTTTTTATGTTGTTAAACATATTTATTTTTTTGTTTTTTTTATAATTATTTCACTATCTTTGTCCCCAAGTTCAGCACAGTGCAGGACAGGATAGTAAAATTCGATAAATATAAATTTAAAATATTATATATCATGAAAAAGAATCACTTTTTAGTTTTAGCAGCGATGTTTGCAGTCTTTACTGTAAAAGCGCAGATGAATTTCAAAGATAGTGAATCGAACTATCTTCAGGCTGGAGTTGTGAAGACTATTCTCCAAGAAAATCCGGATGATGCTGCGAAGCCGCTCATTTCATTCCTTTGGAATTTTAACACAAACAAAGCGATTACCGCGATGGAAAATCCGGACAAACCCGGTTATTTGGGAACCCCTCAAAAAGCATCCACCCGTAGAGGATGGCGTGGTGTAGCATTAAACGAATATGGCAAAGAAGTTGGTTATAATAACGATAATGTGGGTAGATGTAACAACTATCAAGCAGGTGGCGATCCGGTTCATTTTGCCGACGTAAATGCTCTAAAGGCCTATGTAAGTTCTTCTTTGAAATATTCGGATGAAGTAGGAAAAGAATCAATGAACAACGCTATTGATACGGCTGCTGTGTGTGTCTTTGACATGCCGGAAGGTGGTGCCGCTTGGGCGGTATATCCCGGTAAATACAAAAAAGTGGATACGCGCTGGGGTTATAATTTTGCTAATTCTACGGTAACTTCCGATATCGAATTTGATTTATGTACTTACGATCCGGGTAATACGGGAAAAACGGCTGCTTATAAATTGGTTGTAACTATCGTTGACGGAACAAAAGCCGGTCAGGATTTCAGAAATATCAGCGGTAACGCAGCCAATACAGGTGTGGATAAAACAGACAGTGCTTCGGTATATGGAAGTGCAGGAACATTGATCGATGGCGTTAGACGTTATGAATTTGCAAATCTCTTCACATCAAGTGCTACTCCTTTCACCGATAAAGTGCAGGTCAAAGTGGCTCAATTGTGTGGATTACAACCTTCCGATTTTACTGCTAAAAAGATTTTGATTGCATTGATTACCGAAGGCACCGGCGATCCTATCACTCCGGGCAAATACGATCCGGTAGTTGCTTTGGATAATGTAAAAGTAGAATTTTGGTTAGAAACATTGACTCCTCCTGCTACAGTGTCTGACACGTGGTTAGCTCCTCTGGGTTCAGTGGATGGCGATTTGATTGATGTTGCCAAAGGAGGTACGATTGCTGAGATAGAAGGTGTTACAATAGTAAGCGGCTTTGATACAAATGTGAAAAATAAAAGTGATGATTCTGCTCCGGCAGTAACTTTTAATCACATTACATATCAACCCAAATCGATAGTACAATCCGATGGCGCAAATGGACAACCTATTATTATGGCAGTAACTAAAACCGGATTCTTGGATGTAGCCGGTAAAATGAGTGATGGCAAGAAAACCTATGTGTTTGAAACGGAAACCCCATTAGCAACTCTGGTTACTTATACAACTAAAAACGGTGGCGATATTATTGACAAAACTACTCCTACCGTTATGGCTGTTGGTGTGAAAGCAGACGGTAGCCCAATGGGAACAATCCCCACACAAGAATGGAATGCCACTGTTGCTATCAATACTACAGGTGCTAATGCTTATGTAGTGATGTCATTCCCTGTTACGGCAGGTAAAAACTATGTAGTAGGCGTTGACGGCTCAAAAATGCAGTTGGTAGGTGCTCATTTCGGCACAAGTGCTCCCACCGCTATAAGTACTATAAAAGCAGCCGCTTCTTCCACCAAAGTAATCGGAGAAAAAGGACAAATCGAAATTATCGGAGCACAAGCACCCGTAAGCATCTATAACATCACCGGTCAAAAAGTCGCGACTGTTGATCAAGGAGTTCAAGTGGTTTCAGTTCCTGCCGGCGTTTATTTGGTTGTAGAACAAAATCAACGAACAGTGAAAGTAATTGTAAAATAATAAGTTTTGGCTGGGCTGATTCACAGCATGGTGGCTCGGGTACATTCGATCCTTTGGCTGAATAACCGGTTTAAAATGATGAAGCAAAAGTTTTTTTATTTCATGATAGCAGTTTGTATATCCGTACTTAGTACGGGTATGCAAGCTCAAATTAAGGCTTTCCCAACGGCTGAAGGCTTCGGGCAGAATGCGTCCGGTGGGCGCGGAGGTAAAGTGGTGGAAGTGACTAACTTGGACGACAATCCTGCCAATCCGTCGGCAGGCAGTTTGCGCTGGGCTTTGGCGCAATATCCGGGAGAACCTATAACGGTTGTGTTTCGCGTGTCCGGGATTATCAATCTGGCAGGTGCCAAAGCGGGCGAACTGCGTTGTAAACGCGATAATTGGACGATAGCCGGACAAACAGCACCCGGCGACGGCATTTGCATTATGGGCAATAAAGTCAACTTTGGCGGATCAAACAATCTGATTATCCGTCATCTGCGTTTTCGCATCGGCACCATGGTTGACCCCACTACCGGTGAACCGGATGCCAGTGGAAAAGGTTCTATCGGCATCGAAAATGCCAGCAACTGGATTATGGATCATTGCACGTTTGGCTGGTCGGGCGAAGAAAATACCACTATCTACGACAACGTCAATACCACCGTTCAATGGTGTATCGTTCACGAAGGTTTGTATCGTTCGGGACACGGCAAAGGTGACCGCGGATACGGCTGTCAGTGGGGCGGACAAAATGCTACATTCCATCATAACCTGTTGGCACACAATTACAACCGCAGTTCCCGTTTAAACGGTGCGCGGAGTAATGACATCAATGTGCTGATAGATTATGTCAACAATGTGAATTATAACTGGGGCAAATCCAATTCATGTTATGGCTCTGATATTGAAAAGACAAGTAATCGTACCAATTTTGTCAATAATTATTACAAACCGGGTCCTGCCCGTCCGGGTACACAATCATCTGTCTTTACGTATGCCACGAAATCATCTAATCAAACTCCGGGTGCGTATGCCAAAGGGTATATGAGTGGCAATTATATGGAAGGCTCAGCCAATACGGCTAAAAATACGAATAATTATTTAGGATTGGATATGAATGCTTTTTCGGCAGACGTAAGAGCGGATTCTGCACTTTATATATCTAAAACTCCGTTTCCCATTGCTTATCCAGTGACCACCCAAACCGCACAAGAGGCTTATGAGAGTGTTTTAGCCGGTGCAGGCGCCTTTCCTCGCGATGCCGTAGATACGCGCATTGTGAACGAAACACGTACGGGAACGGCTTCCGGCTCGGGAGTGTTGGGTGCGAACAAAGGGATTATCGACAGTCCCGATGCAGTAGGAGGTTATCCCACGTATGTGACGGGCACGGTTCCAGCCGATTCCGATCACGACGGCATGCCCGATGCTTGGGAAACAACCAACGGTCTGAATCCCAACGATCCGACAGACGGCAATCTGGTGACAAAATCCGGCTACACGGCGTTGGAAGTCTATCTGAACGCATTGGTGGGCGAAACTATTGCATTGGATTTCGCAACAGCTATCCATCCGGTAAAAAACAATCCTTTGACTATCTCCAAACGGGATAATCAACTGTATGTTTCTGCCGGAAATACGGCTGTTTCGAGTGTCAAAATTTATAATGCAACGGGAAAAATCGTGAAAGTTAAAACAACAGGAAATCTTTCCACGATTGACTTATCCGGTCTGTCAACAGGCATTTACATTGCCGAAGCAAAGACGGTCAATAAAGAAAAACAAGTGCTAAAGTTCACGCTGTAGCCCGTAGGGCTCACATTTTACACCCGTGAGTTTTAAACACGGGATTGATTATGGCACAAAAAGCCTGTAGGGCTGACATTTTTGTAGTCGTGGGTGTAAACCCACGGTAATGATTATAGCGAAAAGGTGTTTTGTTTGGAAAATTAGGTAGAAATGAGGTTTCAAATAAGCAACAAGGTTTAAAGCTCTTGTCAAAACATGAACGAATAAAAAAATAACCCCTAAATCCCCTGAAGGGGACTTAAGCCCCCTAGGGGGAATGGGGGATAAACAAATAAAAAAATAGAATGACAATGAAAAGGAATTTTTTTATTTCGGCGATTGCCTTTTTGGCATTCAGTGTGAGTGCTTTTGCGCAATACCCGAAAATCACGGACGAAGTCGCCAAACAATCCGGCGAATTGCTGCGCAAAGCGCAAGAATCGTCTGATGCTGCTTGGGCAAAAGCGTTGCCCATTATCGAACAACAAGCAAAAGAAGGAAAACCCTATATTCCTTGGGCATCTCGTCCGACGGATTTGCCACAGGCAAAAATTCCCGCATTCCCCGGAGCGCAAGGTGGTGGTGCCTATAGTTTTGGCGGTCGCGGCGGCAAAGTGATCGTGGTAACCAATTTGAACGACAGCGGTCCCGGTTCGTTCCGTGAGGCTTGCGAACAAGGTGGTGCTCGCATCATCGTATTCAATGTGGCAGGCATCATTAAATTGTCAAGTCCGGTCATTATTCGTGCACCGTATTTGACGATTGCCGGACAAACAGCTCCCGGTGATGGTATTTGTATTGCAGGCGAAACGGTTTGGTGCAACACACACGATGTCGTGATTCGTCACGTCCGTTTTCGTCGAGGCGAAACTTGGGTGGGACGTCGCGATGATTCCTTTGGCGGAAATCCTGTGGGAAATATCATGATCGACCATGTGTCAGCCAGTTGGGGCTTGGACGAAAATATCTCGTTCTATCGCCACATGTTCAATCCGGGCGACGGATCGAAAGAATTGAAATTGGGTACCGTGAACGTGACCATCCAAAATTCAATATCTGCTCAAGCATTGGATACCTACAACCATTCATTCGGAAGCACCTTGGGCGGAGAAAACGCGACGTTCATGCGTAATCTTTGGGCGAATAACGCCGGACGAAATCCTTCTATCGGATGGAACGGTCAATTCAATTTCGTCAACAATGTGATTTATAACTGGGTGCATCGTTCTGCCGACGGCGGCGATTACACGGCTCTCTACAACTTCATTAACAATTACTACAAACCGGGTCCTTTGACACCGAAAACGTCTCCTGTCGGATATCGTATTGTGAAACCGGAGTCGGGACGGAGCAAGTTGGGTTACTATGTTTTTGGCCGGGTGTATGCCAACGGAAACTATGTGGACGGATTCCCCGAAGTGACTGCCGATAACTGGAATGGCGGCGTTCAAGTGCAGGAACAACCCAACACGGATGGTTACACGGCCAACATGAAATGGAACGAACCGTTACCAATCCAAAATCAGTTCCCGATTATGCCGGCACAAGACGCTTATGCTTTCGTGCTGGATAATGTAGGGGCTAATTTCCCCAAACGGGACATCGTTGACCAACGTATTGTGGAACAAGTGCGCACCGGCAAAGTCTATTATGACAAAAGCATCGACAACGAAGACTTTTATCAATTTGAACACCGTCGCCTTAAACCCGATTCTTACAAATACGGAATCATCACCGATGTGCGTCAAGTAGGCGGTTATCCCGAATACAAGGGCACGCCTGTGCAGGATAGCGACAACGATGGGATTCCCGATGCTTGGGAAAAGAAATACGGATTGAATCCGAATGATGCTTCCGACGCCGTAAAAGACTTGAACGGCGATGGTTATAGCAACATCGAAAAATACATCAACGGCATTGACCCCACTAAAAAAGTGGATTGGACGAAGCCGGAAAATAATCACGATACTTTAATTGGTAAAAAAAGTTTATTTTGATCTAATATAATTTATTTTTATGAAAAAAAATCTCAAATTTTTATTTTCGTTGTTGTTGATTGTTGTTTCGATGACAACTATGGCTATTGGTGCTTCGGCGCAGCAAAGCCGAACGGTATCGGGCGTTGTGTTCGATGATGAAACTAAAGAGTCGATCATTGGAGCAAGCGTTGCTGTCCCAGGGACTTCTATCGGTATGCCTACAGATGTAGATGGAAAATTCCAGTTGTCTGTTCCATCCGATAAATCTACTATTGTGGTTACTTACCTGGGGTATCAATCTCAAACAGTAACACTTACTGCAGGACAATCCTCTGTAACTATCAACTTAGTACCGGATGTGAAAACGTTGGACGAATTTGTTGTGGTTGGATACGGTTCACAAAGAGTAAAGGATTTAACCGGTGCAGCATCGACGGTTCAGATGAATGAAATCGCCAATCTGCCCGGAGCTTCTATCCTTGATGCGTTAGCCGGTCAGGTTATTGGACTAAATGTGACCCAAAGCAACGGTCGTCCCGGTGCTACAGGTTCGTTTACAGTCAGACATCCGGCTCCTATTATGGGTTCTTCCGTAGATGGTGTGGTCAAATTCGGACCATTAATTGTCATCGACGAAGTAGTGCAGGTAAACTCTGATGGAGAACCCGATATGACTGCTTTTAACATGTTGGATCATTCTGAAATTGAAAGCATTACCGTGCTGAAAGATGCTTCTGCGGCTATTTACGGTTCGCGTGCTTCACAAGGGGTTATTTTGGTGAAAACCAAAAGAGGGAAAATTGGTAAACCAAAAATCTCTTATTCAGGTAAGTTTGATTTCTCGAATGCAGTTAGTCATGCTAAAACAATGAGTGCGTATGAAACGGGCGTTTTTACCAATAGAATGTTTAACCAAATATACGCTAATAATGGTACGAATAACACAGCTTATAATTATTCGGATAGTGAACTGAACGCGATGAAAGGTTTGGATTACAACTGGTTGGATCGTGCTTGGCATTCGGCTTCCTCGCAGCGTCATTCGTTGTCAGTGGATGGAGGTACGGAACGGATGACCTATTTCGCCGGAATCACTTACCAAGATCAAGGAACGAATTTGGGGAGTGTACAAGATTTTGATAAATGGACGTTCCGTACAGGAGGAGAAATAAATGTGGCTGCCGGATTGAAATTATCCGCTTCTATTTCTGGTTACGGCAACACAAAAACGAATCAAAACTATCAGGCAAAAATACCCGCCGGTCCGTGGGGTAGCCAGAGTGGCGATGATGAGTATGTGCAGTTACGACACATGCCCAAGTTTATTCCGATGGAAGTGACCACCAATGAAGGTACGTTCTTTACTGCTCCGTGGGCAGGACCACATACAGTATTTAATTACACGGATGATGATCATTTCTCAGGTTATTCCCAGTGGAACTTTTTCGCTAACGAAGCTTCCAAGGCAAGAAAATACACAGATGAGAACGGGTTTAACTCAAACTTCTCACTAAGCTATGACGTTCCATTTATTAAAGGTTTGTCTCTGAAAGGAACGTATGCGATTAGTTATACCAATACATTCAATAATGAAGTGGGCGATTACTATAAATTGGCACTTGCAACTAATACCAATGTTGCCGGTCAGCATTTGATTGGGGATTACACGCAGTGGGTTTACCCTCAGTATGGTAGAAAAGTGGATGTGAATGCCAGTCCGGCTATCATATACAATAAAGTGAATCGCAAAAGTGAGCAAATGAACTTCATGATAAACTATAACAGGTCTTTCGGAGATCATGATGTTGCGTTCACGGGAGTTGTTGAAAGAGCAGAAAACGAAGGAACTGAAGAACAATTGACCTACAATCAACCATGGGATACCTATAATGGCGTAAGCGCATTTGCCGGAGAGTTAAGAAATACAAAAGCCGATACCTACTTTACACGGAATGAAAGCGGCTCTATGTCTTATATCGGGCGTTTGAATTATAAATATGCCGACCGTTATCTGTTTCAGTTTATTCTTCGTGCCGATGCTTCGACTAAGTTTGCTCCTGAAAACTATTGGGGAACATTTCCAACCGGGTCTGTAGGCTGGGTGGCGTCAGAAGAAAAGTTTTTCAAGAATAGCGACATATCAAAATATGTTGACTATCTGAAATTCCGTTACAGCCTTGGAAAAACAGGAAAAGACAATGTAAAGGCATGGTCGTGGCTTTCAGCGTTCAATACAGGAACGAATGGAGTGACATTTGGTCAAATCGGTGGTGGCGAGCAAACAAATAGCACCATGTTTTTAGGCACAGCCAATAGAAACATCAAATGGGACCAAACTATCAAAAATAATATAGGTATTGATTTCAATATTTTATCCAATAGATTGGGGGCATCTGTCGATTATTACTATGATAAGACAACGGACTTGTTGATGAAGCTACCCGAAGACCCTGCATTGGTATATATAGGAGCTTCTCTTCCTGCCCAAAATTATGGTGCCGTAAACGCTTGGGGATGGGAATTCTCTCTGCGATGGCACGACAAAATAAACCAAAGTTTAGTTCCTGCATGGGGACCTATCAGATATGGTGTGGGGGTAGATTACTCCATATCATGGCATAAAGTAATAAAGGGGCTAAAAGCTGATTTTGACTATCCTTCAAAAGTAAATGATGCAACTAGCTGGACAGGGGCACAGTCTCCAAACGACCAATACGGATTCAAAGTATGGAAAGGAACTTCATCCGGAGACGGTATTTTGCGTACACAACAAGATATTGACAACTATTGGTCTTATCTGGAGCAACATGCCATCGCCGCTGGAGGTACAGCGAATGATGCTTCCTATTTTGGCAACTCTAAAAGCCTGATGTATCCGGGTATGATTGCCTATCAGGATTTAGCGGGTGGTAATATTGATTATGAGAACAAAACTATTCAAGGTCCTGATGGTAGGATTATGCGTGATGAAGATTATGCAAAATTGGCAAGCAATAGACGTCATGGTATCAATACGAAATTGAGCTTTCAATGGGGCAACTTCAATTGGGCTTCACAAATAGCCACTTCTTGGGGAGGATATCAGGAAATCAACCAAAGAGGGAAAGCTCAATCGATTGGAAGCGAAATCATCTGGTCGCAGTTTGCTTATATGAGCGATATGTTTGACCCGGCTACAAACCCGAATGGAAAATACCCGAGTATGGCTGTAAGCAATGCGTATGGGGAACGTTCCGATTTCTGGATGGTGAATACATTCCGTATGTATGTTAGAAACATGACGCTGGGCTACTCATTGCCGAAGAATTTAGTAAGGAAAGTAGGCGTTGAAAACTTGCAACTGAATTTGACCGGAAACAATTTGTGGGATTTTTATAATCCATATCCGGATAAATTCAGAAATATGTATGACGCGCCGGATTCCGGCTATCCTACATTGAGAACATGGACATTGGGGGTAAATATTACGCTATAACAAAGCAGTCTATAGAGAATGAATTTTAAAATATGAAAAATATGAAAAATATGAAAAATACAATATTGCTTTTACTAGCAGTTTGTTTGTTGCTAAACGTTTCCTGCAGCGACGATTTTTTGAAAGAAAAAAAGGATTATACTATCACGTCTTCGCAGGCTGTATTTAGTGATCCTAAACAGGCAGAAGCTATTTTTGCGGAAATATACTGGAGAATATTGGGGAAATATTCTGCTCCTGTGTATGGCGCTGACCCTTTGATGCGTCAGTCTGTGATTGCAGAGTCGGGCGGAAATAGCTTTCTCACAGAGGAATTACAAGTTACCGCTCCTAGTGGAGCTACCTTGGCTGCCCCCGGCTTGGGAAATGCCAGATATGCGAATACTCTTTCTAAAAACACGACTTCTGGAAACCACATTGGTGGTACATTCTATTGGAATGCCGGAAGTGGCACCCAATTTAATGATTGGACGAGATCAACACTGTATCCCACAGTTTATATTATCAATCAATATATAACTGAAATAAAGTCGAATAGTTCTACTTATCCTCAGGCACCCGGTTTTTGGGATCATCTGCAAGGTCAATCCATTTTTGCACGTGCCTGGTTGTATCTTGATGCTGTACTTCTATGGGGTGGTTTACCTTATTACACTACAGACGAGGATGTTCCGACTAATGAAGACAGATCACCACGTTTGTCAATAGATGAGTGTATTGATAAAATATGTGCGGATTTCAAAAAAGCTTCTACCTTGTTGCCGGACAGATGGGATGCCGACAATTATGGACGCTTTACTTCGGTAGCTGCTTTGGCGATGATAAGCAGGGCACGTCTTTTTGCCGCTAGCCCCGTGTTTAATGCCAGTTGGGATAACACAGGCAGCAAGCGTTGGCAAGCCGCCTTGGAAGCTTCTCTGGAAGCCAAGCAAGCCGCCGATGCCGCCGGTTATACAGGCGTTAACAGTATTAACGAGTGGGACGCTGCGTTTTATACCACAGCATCTGCAGAAAAGGAAGGTATTATTGTTATTCCGAAATCCGGAAATTCTGCTCTTTCTGCAAACTATACAAACAAATGGGAATCTTTCATACGTCCGGCTTCCGTAGCAGGAAATAATAATCCGGGAGTGCCCGCACCGAAGCTAATGGTTGATTTATTTCCTTTGAAAGACGGAAAACGTGCAACGGATAAAAATGGAAATTCACTTAACGGCTATGATGCCGAGAAGTTTTTCTTGAACCGTGACCCTCGATTCTACCGTACGTTTGCATTCTCAGGTTGTGAATGGCCGGGTACAACACAGCAAATCTGGTTGTATGCATACAAACAAGGTAGTGCATTTCTTTATACGGATGGTACGACAGGCACAAACGCAGCCAAACAAAAGAGCAAAGCGATTGTGTGGAAAGCGTCAGATGCCAATATCGGAACAGCAGTGGCGACGTTTTCGAATGCAGCCATCTTGGAATATCGCTATGCGGAATTGTTGTTGAATATTGCAGAATGTTACGCTGCTAAAGGAGACATCGGACAAGCTGTAAACTATCTAAATCAGGTTCGAAGCCGTGTGGGTGCATCAAGTGTTCCTACCCCTGCAAATAAATATGAGGCTTTGGAAGCTTGTTTATATGAACGCCGTGTGGAACTGGCTTACGAAGGAAAACGTTCATGGGATACGCGTCGCTGGTTGTTGTATGAAGGAGGAGCAGGATTTGATCCGGTTAATGCCAATAATACCGCCTACGATCCTAATGATGTTTGGGGACAAGGATGGAAGCTTTATGACGGTAAGGATGGCAGAGCTGCCTATACAAAGACAGACAATGTGGTTACCAAATTGGGACTGAATCCGATATCCGGGACCAAACATATTGGTGAGATTTGGGGATATGATTTAACTAGCGCTCAAACGAGCGACCCATTAGCAAACCTCCGAGGCAGTGTGCCTGCCATCAAGCGAAACGATGATGCGGGTAGAGATGCAAAGTTAGCTCAATTAGCCACATTCTATGCCAACTTAACTACAGTCAATCCGGCCACTCAACCCGGCATGGATGTTAGTTATGGTATGGACAGTAATAATGGTACCGGCGCCGATGCAACTAATTTCCGTTTCACATGGAGAGGATGGTTTAATGTCTGGCCTATTCATTATAATCAACGTGTAGTAGAAGCGAATAATGACTGGATAGAACAAACGGTGGGTTGGAATGTAGGCAATATCGACGGTAGAGTACAGGACGGCACTTGGGTGTATTGTACACCGGAGGAATAATTTTAAACTTCTTAAATGAAACCCTTTTTAACCACTTTATTATTTTTGTTTGCGAGCCTGTGTTTATCACAGGCTCAACAGCAAGATGATGTCGCCTATACTCAAGTATTGACGGACCGGGCACAAAAAATTGTGAATACCCTGAACATTCAAGATAAAGATGCCTGTCAACGAGTAACGGATATGTTAGTTCATCAATACAAATCGCTGGGTGTGATACACGATGGTTTGGCTGCCGACCTTAAAAAGACAAAAGATGAGGCAGCAGTTAAGTTGTTGAAATTAGAGGCAGATCAGAAGTTGAATACACTGCATGCGGAATTTCTCGGCAATCTATTTTCGGAATTGACTCCCGACCAAGTGATACAAGTAAAAGACGGCATGACCTACGGAGTGGTAAAAGTGACTTACGATTCCTACAACAATATGATTCCGACTTTGAAAGAAGACGAAAAACGTCAACTGATGGCGTGGTTGGTCGAAGCGCGAGAACACGCGATGGATGCCGGCTCCTCCAACAAAAAACACGAATGGTTCGGCAAATACAAAGGGCGTTTCAATAACTACCTCTCGCAAAAGGGTTATGACAGCACCAAAGAACGCCAAGATTGGGAAGAACGATTGAAAACGGAAAAAGAAGGCAAAGCAAAAGCCAACAATGATGTGGAAACGAAAGCATCCGGCTGGGTGGCTGCACTCAATTTGAATGATGCTGACAAAGCCGCGCGTGTGACAAACGTGATTGCTACGCACTTAAAAGCCGTGCGCGATTGGCATAACAATCACGATTATACCGTTGTGCCGGAAGGTATTAATCCGAAAACCGGAGGCACATTGGCAAAACTTGACCGTCAAATTATCGTGGATGCGACTTTCCCGAAAGAAACACATATAGCCTTGATGTCCGGTTTACGCAAAGAGTTGAATGAAGAGCAAGTAGCATTGATATTGGATAAATATACAGTCGGGAAAGTGGATTTTACCATGAAAGCCTATCGGGAAATTCTCACGGATTTGACACCGGAAGAAGATGCTTATATCTTGAATCATCTGAAAACTGCACGTGAAGAAGCGATCGACTATAAAAATATGGATCAAATATCAGCAATTTTCAAAATTCATAAAACGCAAATCGAATTATATCTCTATCAAACCGGTAGAAATTGGAAAACGATTTACAAGGTGTATGTTGATTCATTAAAGAAAAAGAAATGAAATATAATGATTGATAGGATAAAGATTGAATGGGTAATGTGAAATCATTTTTGTAGTCCCGCAGGGACGAAATGTGCATAACCGTAGGTGAAGCGTAGCGCAACCTACGGCATACGGATGCCTACCACCACCTTAGCCCTGCAAGGGCGACATTATGCAATGAAACGATGATGCCGTCCCTGCGGGACTAAAAAACGGTAAGGGGTACGCGGTCCGTAGGTTGCGCTACGCTTCACCTACGGTTATGCACATCACGCCCTTGCAGGGCTATCTTAAACCCATCAACCAAATTTTTCATTTAATAATTACGACATATAATTATGATGAATAAAACGATTTTAATATTAATAGTGGCTGCATTATTTGCTCAAAATATAGCAGCGCAAATCGCCCCCGACAGTCTGGGAAATCGCATCCCGGACTTTTCCTACTGCGGTTATCAGGCAAGCAATGTACCCATTCCCGAACTGCCGGTGAAAATCATTGTTCCGCTGACGACCGGTGATGCGACTGCACTCATTCAAGATGCGGTCGATCAAGTGGCTCAATTGCCTTTGGACAAAAACGGTTTTCGTGGGGCTATCCTGTTGCGTGC
>JAISKM010000031.1 GCA_031261285.1 Candidatus Symbiothrix sp.
CCGGTTGCCTGCAAGATTTTTTCACTTGCCCTCACGGTTTGAAATCCTGCCGGACGAGCACCGATAGCCCCGATACGCGCATTACTCAATCCATTGACTACGCGACAGATAGCAGCAAACCGATGGACATCGTTTTCAAACGTGTCGCTATCCAACGGATAAGTATGATACGTGGTATCGGTAAACGGAATACCGTATTGATACAGATTGTTGCAGACCGATATTTTTCCGCAAAAAGAATCGCGGCGACTGTACACATCCACTTGGTCGTTGTCGTCGTCCATGGCTTGGATGAGTACCGGCACATTCAATTTGGCACCGTTAATCGCATTAATAATACCCACTTCATTACTGAAATTGGGTAATACGACAATAATGCCGTCAATACTGTCGCAATGTTCGCTAAACAGTTTGGCGCATTTTTGCGCATCTTTGTAATCGTCAATACTGCCGCTGGGTGTTTCGGAAACCGGAATAATCACGTATCCGTAACCCAGTTTTTCCATTTTTTTAAGTAATACTTCGCGCGCGTCTAATCCTAACTTCGCATTGCAAATATTGCGCGTTCCCACGATCAAACCAAATGTTAATTTCTTTTTGTAAGCCATGATATTTAAATTTAATTGATAGTACGTTTTACTGCTGCTATCCATGCTTGATGCAGACTTGTCATTTTTTTTGTATCCGGTTGCGGATGAATACGTTTTTCGTCTTTCCGCAATCGGGCGAGTTCGTCCCAACTGTGCCGGGTTTTCAGGGCGATGCTGTTCATCAGTACCGCACCCAAAGCCGATGCTTCTTCTATCGGACTTCGATTGATGGGGGCTTGCAGCAGATCGGCTTGAAACTGCATCAGGAAATTATTTTTGACCGGTCCGCCATCTACTCGCAATTCTTGCAGTACCACACCGGCATTCCTTACCAAGTCTATCAAGTCTTTGATTTGGTAGGCGATTGATTCTAATGCCGCCCGAACGATGTGGGCTTTCGTGGTGCCGCCTGTCATGCCGCAGATTAACGCTTTGGCATCATTGTTCCACCAAGGTGCACCCAATCCGGCAAATGCGGGTACAAAATACACCCCTCCGTTGTCTTCCACACTCGTTGCCAAGGCTTCGCTTTCCTGCGCGGAAGTGATTAATTGCAAATTGTTTTTCAGCCATTGAATTGTTGCGCCGGTGCAATGAATGTTGCCTTCAAACGCATAATACGTCTGCCCCAAAGCCGAAAAAGCAACGGACGTGACCAAGCCTTCGGGAGCATCCAAGACGGTTTCGCCGACATTAATCATCAAGGAAGATCCGGTGCCGTAAGTGGCTTTTCCCATGCCCGGCGCAAAACACATTTGTCCGACTAACGCACCGTGCGAATCGCCCAGCACGCCTGCAATCGGGATTTCCGGTAGTAAGCCGTTGAGCGTAGTGGTGCCGAAAACGTGGTCGCAGGGGTATACTTCCGGCAACATGGAACGTTTGACCGAAAACAATTCCAATAATTCATCGTCCCAATCCAAGGTGTGGATGTTGAACAAAAGTGTGCGCGAGGCATTGGTGTAATCGGTGGCATGCACTTGTCCGCCGGTGAAATTCCAGATTAACCAGGTGTCTATTGTTCCAATCAATAAATTGTCGTCCGGTAGAGACGTGGCGCGCCGCGTCTCTACAACAATGTTGTCGATTATCCATTTTACGCCGCTGGCGGAAAAATAGGGATTGATAATCAAGCCTGTTTTTTCTTTGACCAACGGCGCTTTGCCTTGCGCAATGATTTCTTCGCAGATGGCGGCTCCGCGATTGCATTGCCAGACGATGGCATTATAGACCGGTTTTCCGGTTGATTTATCCCAAACCACTACCGTTTCGCGTTGATTGGTCAATGCCAAAGAAACAATATCGGAAGGTGTTATTTTGCTTTCTTTCAATAGTTTTTGAACGGCTTGATAAGTATTTTCCAAAATTTCCACCGGGTCGTGTTCTACCCAGCCGGGGCGAGGATAAAACTGCTTGTGAGGCAGCGATACGCGCGACACCAACGAAGCATTGGCATCGAATAGCATTGCTTTCGTTGCCGACGTACTCTGGTCGATAGCAAGTGTATAGTTCATAAAATTGCTGTATTATAAATGCCGTCGGCATCTATTCCGTAATGCTTAAATATCTCTAAGGGCGTTCCGCAGATCACATTTTCATCGGGGATACCGAGTATGCGCAACGGCACCGGACAGGTTTGTGACACAATCTCCGCCACGGCACTTCCCAATCCGCCAAAGATGCTGTGTTCTTCCACCGTAATGATTTTTCCGGTTTCTTTCGCAGCACGTTCCACGATTTCTTTGTCAAAAGGCTTGAGTGTGTGCATATCTATTACACGCGCGCGAATACCTGCTGCCTGCAAGCGTTTTCCGGCTTCCAGACAATGATAGACTGTTTCGCCTGTTCCAATGATAGTTAAATCGTTACCGTCCAATAAAGTACGTGCTTTTCCAATTTGAAAATCGGACAATTCGCCGTCATAGACATTCGGAACGGCATTTCGCCCCATCCGTATATACACCGGATACGGATAATCGACCAAGGCGTTTACTAATGCTTTCGTTTCATAAATGTCGCACGGCAACACGATGTGCATACCGGGAAACGTGCGAAGGACGGCAATATCGTGCAGACTGTGATGCGTAGCACCCAAAGCCCCATAACTGACACCGCCGCTCACGCCGACTATTTTCACGGGATTGGCGGAATAGGCGACATCCACTTTGACTTGTTCGAGACTGCGTGCCACATAGAAACAGGCGGGTCCGCACACGAAAGCTTTTTTTCCTGCCGACACCAATCCGGCACCAATGCCTATGGCGTTTTGTTCGGCAATGCCGACTTCGACAAACTGTTCGGGAAGCTCGTTGGCAAACCCATCCAAGGTGACAGAGCCACGCGCATCGCTGGTCACGACGATGATGTCGCGGTCTTTTTTTGCCAGTTCCAACAGCGTGTCGGTAAACATTTTTCGGCAGGGGATTGTATTTTTAGTTGTTGTTTGCATGTTTTTTAATTATGAGTTATGAATTATGAGTTATGCGTATTGATTGATTCGTTTTTCAATTTCTTGCATGGCTTGTTGATATTGTTCTTCGGTGGGTACTCCGTGGTGCCATTTCGCTACGTTTTCCATGTACGAAACGCCTTTGCCTTTGGTTGTGCGGGCGATAATCAATTTGGGCTTTTCGTTGTCAAAAGATAGACCATCGAACGTATTTGTTAATTGTTCGATGCTGTTTCCGTCTATTTCAATCACTTGCCAGCCGAAGGCTTCCCAACGTTCTTTCATGGGGTCGAGCGACATGACGTTTTCCGTATTGCCGCTGATTTGCAGATAGTTACGGTCGATGATAGCCACCAGATTATCCAATTTATAGTGGGAGGCAGCCATGGCCGCTTCGTAGATAGAGCCTTCGCCCTGCTCTCCGTCGCCCATCAAGACGTAAGTTTTGTAGGATTTTTTGTCCATTTTAGCCGCCATAGCCATCCCTGCGCCGGCCGAAAGTCCGTGTCCCAACGCTCCGCTATTGAGTTCGACGCCGGGAATTTTCTTGGTAGGATGTCCGGCTAATATCGTATTGTAGTGTCCGTAGGTATCCAACAATTGGCTATCTATAAAGCCTTTCGCTTCCAAAGTAGCATACAACGCTTCCACGCTGTGTCCCTTGCTCAAGATAAACCGGTCTCGTTCGGGAGTTGCAGGATTTGCCGGATCAATAGTCATTGTATGAAAATACAACACCGTTTCAATATCTACGGACGAAAGCGAGCCGCCGGTATGTCCTGATTTAGAGGCATATATAATCTGAACGACCCGTTTCCGGATTTTTTCAGCCTGCAATTTTAACTGTTGAATTTCAATTTCTGAGAGATTAGTCATTTTATTTTCAATTATTTATAATGTTAATAAATTTTATTGTTCAATAGATAACACATTTTTTGCATTGAGCGGGCTAACCACTTTCTTGCCTGTTTCCGCTTCCAATTTCAACCGAGCCTCTTTGGCTATGTTAGCACCACGCCGGGCAACATCTTCATGTTCGGGAAATGTTTCAGGGTTTGACACCTCCGATATTTCTTTGGTTGATAATTCGGCAAGCATATTGATAACCAACTCCTTGTTAGTCATATTATCGCGCAAGTTCTCTTTATGCAATCCTTTGAACTGTTTATATTCCTTGGCTGTTTTTCCCGACCACGTTTTGTAGATAATATCTGTCAACGAGGCAAACTGAACACCTTCCTGCAATCCATGTTTTTTCCATTCATCTGTCAAATCCTTACGAATTTCGATACTTTTCAGGCGTTGGTTAATCCAACTATCGGAATAGCCCAAACGCTTGTAATCGGTCATCGCCTGCTCTATGGATAGTTCAGGGTCTTGGAGTTGGTCTATGCGCTGTTTGGCAACTTGAGCCAGCCACATCTTAAACGGCTCTGCCTTTTTAGAAGGAATAGACTGAATAAGTCTAAACAGTTGCTGTGTATTAGCTACATCCGTCAATCTCATTTTACCATCAGGCGCAAGCATTTTCAAACCGTGACAATTTGTCACGGTTTCATTTCCTTCTTCTCGAAGCCGTTGTTTCAATTTTCTCCAATAAGCAGCTGGGTCAACACTCTCTGATAGTACCGCTACCACATCCACCACCGAGAAGTACCATTCTTCCTCATCCACATTCCACATTGTGCGGATTGATTTGTCTTCAAACAATTTTATTGCATTTTCTTTGTTCATAATCTATTTAATGTTTCTTTTGTTTATCATTTTATTTACAAAGCATTTGCCGGTGAGTCCAAGTTTTGCCAAATTGCCTTGCACTAAGAAAAACGAGTGGTTTTTTTATTAGTATCTAATTTTCACTTTTTTACTTTGTTAATATTTGTTCTATACATTATTCTGAACGATTTTATTATTATTTACTACATTTTTCCGAATGACATTTCTCTGCAAATATACAACTTTTATCACAACATCATTAGAATGAGATTAAAATCCGAAACACTTTCCCCGGATTTTCCGCCCATTTAGTCAGCGCATCCAATGCCTGTTCCGGCGGATAGATGCCGCTGATGAACGTTTCTACATTTAAGTTTGTCTGCTTCATGTATTTCATCACGGCACGGAAATCTTCGGGCATGGCATTGCGCGAGCCGCGGATGTCCATTTCTTTCATGACAAAATATTTGGTTTCAAAGGCGATGTCTGTTTTGGCATAGCCGATACAAACGACACGGCCGGTGAACGCCACTTCGTTGATTGCCAGTTGATAGGTTGCCGGTGCACCGACGGCTTCAATGACCACATCGGGACCGGTGCCGTGCGTGATTTCCGCTAACCGTTGATGAACATCTTCTGTTTTAGAATTAATCGTGTGTTTTGCTCCCAGCCGCTTTGCCAACTCCAATTTTTCGTCGTCCATATCCACAGCAATCACTTCCGCACCTCGTACAACGGCACGTGCAATAGCACCAACACCTATCATGCCGCAACCGATGACCATCACGGTATCCAAATCGTTGACCGCACCTCTTGACACAGCATGAAAACCGACACTCATAGGCTCTACCAAAGCAAAATCGCGGGTACTGATTTCGTCAGACACGATGACTTTCTGCCAAGGAACAGCGATATATTCACACATGGCACCGTCGCGTTGCACACCCAGCGTTTGATTGAATTGACAGGCATTCGGTCGTCCGTTGCGACAAGACGGACAGTTCCCGCAATTAGTGTAAGGATTAACGGTACAGTGCATCCCGGGTTGAAAATTTTCGGGAACGCCATCCGTTACGGCAACTATTTCCGCTCCGATTTCATGTCCGGGAATAACCGGCAGTTTGACCATCGGATTTTTGCCCAGAAACGTATTTAAATCCGAGCCGCAGAATCCCACGTATTTGATGTGTAGCAGGATTTCCCCCGCTTTGGGTTGCGGTTTTTCACGTTCAACTACCGCCACTTTTTGTTCGCCAAGTATTACTAATGCTTTCATATTTAATTATCAATTGTTAATTGTTAATTGTCAATTATTTTATGTCCTTTCCAGCCATAGTAGCCGCAAACGATGAAACAGATGAGCGGGATGATGTATGCCACTTGATAGATTGCCGGAAACGTGTCCATGAGGTGTCCGGTGAGTGGAGGCAAAATGACATTGCCGACGATTGCCATCACTAAAAATGCCGAGCCGCTTTTTGTCTTGGAACCTAAATCTTTTAACGCCATCGAGAACTGGGTCGGATACATGATGGACATAAAGAACGACACGCCCAGCATGGCATATAATCCTATCATTCCGCCAAATCCGATAATCACGCCGCATAACACCACATTGATAATCGCATACACGACCAGCATATTCTGGGGTTTGAACTTCACCATCAACAGCGTTCCGATCCAACGTCCCAGCAAAAACGCCAGCATGTAATAGCCAAAGAAGTTAATCGCCGTATCTTCGGACAATCCGACGTATTTGCAGGCATAAATCAGGAACATCGCGTTGATAGCGGTCTGACCGCCATTGTAGAAAAACTGCGCAATCACGCCCCAACGCAAATGAGAACGTTTGAAAACGCTGAAATCAATGAGTTTTTCGCCTTTCGTATCGCCTTCTTCTTTGTCGCCCTCCTTGATTTTGGGCAGATGCGCAAAGATAAAGACCACAGCTATCAGGATTAAGACACCGGCAAGTATCAGGTAAGGCAATTTCATGGCATTGGTTTCTACCTGCACAAATCCGTCCCAACCGCCGGGGTAATCTGCGGGAATGGTGGCACGGGTGTAATTATCACCACTTAATACCAAGCGACTCAAAAACATCGCAGCAATAAACGCGCCCAATCCATTGAACGATTGCGCCAAGGTCAAGCGACGGGAAGCTGTTTCGGGATTTCCCAACACCGTCACGTATGGATTTGCCGCCGTTTCCAGAAAACACATACCGGTTGCCACAATAAAGAAAATGGTGAGATATGCCCAATACTGCCGGATTTCGGCAGCCGGAAAGAACAGAAGTCCACCCAATGCGGCTATCAATAAACCTAAAATAATTCCTGCCTTATAACTGTATCGCTTCATAAACATCGCGACAGGTATCGGAAATATAAAATAAGCCAGCCAATAAGACGCCTCCGTCAGCGAAGCCTGAAACGCCGATAACTCAAATGTTTTCATCAATTGCCGAATCATGGTCGGCAAGAGGTTGCTGCTGATTGCCCATATAAAAAACAGGCTGAAAATCATTGCCAATGCAACGGTTGTTGTATTTTTCTGTTTCATTTGCTATTTCTTTTAATCATTTAACCAGGTGTCGCGGAATCGAGGCTCCAATATTTTCTGCACTTCTTTGAATAATTTTTCGTCCAAAGGTTCTTCTGTCCACTTGATGTTTTGCAGGGCACAGGACGACCGGGTGGAACTGAACAACGTCGTGGCTATTCTCGGATTGCTTACCGCATATTTAAGGGCCAACTGCTCGATGGATTTTCCTTGATCTTTGCAATGAATCGCTGCCTTTTTGCATAAATCTTGCAGCGGTTTAGGAGCAGGATGCCAATCGGGTGCGCCCCGCTCGGTCAGCAGTCCCATAGAGAACGGCGAAGCATTGATCACGCCGATTTCTTTTTCCTCAAAATAATCCAGATAATCCGTCAAAGCATCATCGTTCAGGCAATAATGGCAAAACGACAGGATACATTCCACCGTTCCGGGCGGGACATGTTCGATGACATACTTGAAATGTTTCAGCGTTAAATTCGTGAGTCCCACGTGTTTAACGATTCCTTGTTGGCGCAGTTCGACCAACGCCGGCAAGGTTTCTTTGCAAATCTGTTCGAGATCGGCAAATTCAATGTCGTGAATGTTAATCAAATCCACGTAATCGACATTCAGACGTTCCATGCTTTCAAAGACGCTCTCCGTTGCCCGGCAGGCCGAATAATCCCAGAAATTTTTCCCGTCGTAGCCATACCGTCCGACTTTGGTGGACAGGTAGTACTTGTCGCGGTCGATGTTTTTCAAAGCTTTCCCCAAAACAATTTCCGCTTTCAGGTGACCGTAGTAAGGCGATACATCAATAAAATTGATGCCGTTTTCGATAGCCGTATAGACGACTTCGATTCCCTTTCCCTCATTCAATGAATGAAAAACGCCTCCCAACGATGATGCCCCGAAGCTCAAGTTGGATACCTTCATTCCTGTTTTTCCTAATTCGCGATATTCCATAAGTAATATTTTATTTTATTGTTTATTTTCAATTCTTGTATCTTTCCGTTCTCGTATTTACACTCAACCACTTTATTATAAGGCGCGTACAATTTGAAATGCGCATTCCACTCTTTTGGAAATGCCGGAAGTAAAAACAATTCTTCGCCGGCGGTTTGCAACAGCATTTCCTGCAAAGCAATCATCCCACTCCCACCCCAATTGTGGTCGGGTGTCCAATCGAATCCCGGTCCCCAAAAAGCAGGGAATTTTCTTTCGGAATTTTGGAGTTTTTTGACTGTCAATTCTTTGGCATCGTCCGTTAATCCCAAACGTGCTGCCCATATTGCATCCTGTTTCCAACCGGCATAATCGCGAAACCGGACTACATCCGGATCGTAGCGGTAGGTATTGATAGCCGTTTCCAATTCGGGTTTGCCGATTCCGTAAATGCCCCACGGAAATACGGGATAGAGTTGCGGACTTTCCGTGTTGTTGATGCGCTCCCATTCCCAAGCCGGTGCGATGGTTGTGTATCCGTCTATTTCTCGCAAGCGAATTTCCGGCAA
>JAISKM010000034.1 GCA_031261285.1 Candidatus Symbiothrix sp.
CCGATAAACAAAATCTGATCTGTATCAGGCGTAATGTTGACTTGCACAACAGGGATACCACCTCCGCCACCAGAGCCTGAACCTGCCGGTGTCCACAGTCCGGCTTGCAAGACATAAAGTCCTTCATCAAGGGCTGCCCCTTCTGTTTCAGAACCGAGGTTGTAAACCAGCAAACCGGATGGTAAAGTTTCTGACCCACCTTCATCGAACGGATTCGCATTTTCTGCCGTAAGCACTACTTGAGGCAACAACAAGCCACCGGTAGCAGCACCTTGCTGACTTAAATCCAACACAGCCCCTGTCGCAACCGAGCCATCGCCACCAATAGCCACCTGTGCAGTTACCGGTGAACAGTGAACAGTTACCAGAAAACAGGTAACCAGCCACGCAAATGTCATTGCGGACTTGATCCGCAATCTCCTAAAATTAAATGTTCTCATTTGTACATAATGTTTTTTTTTCGCCTCTTTGTCCTCTCAATCGGCAAATTTTAAAATAAGAAAAGCGTGAGGAACTATAAAACTCTTTGAATTTCAAGGCTCAGGAAAGCCCATTACTACCAAAGAGCAATAGCCTCACGCATCTAAACTATATATAAAAATTATATACAAAAAGATACGTGAACGCTTTTGCCCACATCCCGGTAGTAATTCGAATTTTCCTGATTCTGAAATTCGGGATATGTTTTAAACGCTACGTTTTTACTAATAAGTCCTTCTACACACCTGACGACACTTCGTCTGCATAGAATTGGTACAAAGGTAGTGATTATTTTTTTATTTCCAAACAATTGACTAAAATATTTTTTATTAATTTCTTTTTAAGTGATGAAATTTGAAAAATTAGTTGTACCTTTGTAAAACAAAAAAAAAAAATAAAAATATGGCAAAACAAGTTACAGACACTAATTTTAAAGAGTTGTTGAACGGCGACAAGCCGTTAGTGGTGGATTTTTGGGCAGAATGGTGCGGTCCGTGTAAGATGATTGGACCGAGCATCGACGAGTTGCACAAAGAATATGAAGGCAAAGTGGAAATCGGCAAATGCAATGTCGACGAAAATATGGATTTGCCGGCAGAATTTGGTATTCGCAGCATCCCGACCATTTTGTTTTTCAAAGGTGGTCAAATCGTGGACAAAATCATTGGCGCAGCCGGCAAAGATGTTATCGACGCCAAAATTAAAGCCTTGCTTTAATTGAACCAATGGTTTATTGGACAAAATTTAATGGTCGACGACCTCAAACAAGCGATTGAAGTAGTACGGGGGGGTGGAGTGATTCTCTACCCTACCGATACTGTATGGGGGATTGGCTGCGACGCGACCAACGCCGGTGCCGTGCGTCGTATCTATGACATCAAGCAACGGGCCGACAGCAAGTCGATGCTCGTGCTGATTGATTCCACGGCCAAATTGGATTATTATGTGGACGAACTGCCCGGCATCGCCCTCGACTTGATTGACGTGAGCGACAAACCGCTGACGATCATCTATTCGGGTGCGCGCAACGTGGCGCCCTCGCTGATCGCTGCCGACGGCACGCTCGGCATTCGCGTCACCCAAGAAGCGTTCTCACACGCCTTGTGTCAGCGATTGAGAAAGCCAATCGTTTCCACTTCCGCCAATATTAGCGGCCGGCCGGCACCTGCTAATTTCGCTGAAATCTCCGACGACATCAAAAAATCCGTCGATTTCATCGTGAACTATCGGCAAACAGACAAGCAAAAAGCCCACCCGTCCGGCATCATTCAGCTGGGAGCGGGAGGGCTTTTTAAAATTATCCGTTGAACTTTGATTTATGTGATTATTTGATATAAATCACAGTTCAGATTATCCACCACATTTTGAATAGCCACACTGGGTGCATTTTAAGCAGCCTTCGGTGTAGACGAGGGCTTCTTGTCCACAGCTGGGGCACTTTTTGCCTTTAGCTTCGGTGCCTTCGAGGATGTATTTTTTCAAGGCGCGCTCTACACCGTTTTTCCACGTGTTGATGGACGCGTTGTCGAGTTCCAAGCCTTGCACGAGTTTGATGACTTGGTCTACAGGCATTGCATAGCGCAACACGCCGGACAATAACTTGGCGTAATTCCAGTATTCCGGATCGAATTTGCTGTCCAGACCTTCAATCGTAGTCTTGTAGCCGCGTTTGTTGACGTATTGGAAATCGTAATGTTTGTTCCCATCGTCATCTACGGTTTTGAGAATGACTCCCTTCTCAATATTTTTAGGAATGTAAATACCATCTTCTTCGTCGTAGAGACCGGTAAATATTTCATACGGACGGTCATCGTGCAGTCCCACAAATGCGATCCATTTTTCGCGATTATTTTGGAAACGCACAATTTCCGCTTCCAGTTCACGTGGACGTTTGGAGAGAATCTTAGAGCGTTCATAGCATTCAACACAATCTTTGTCATCTTTTTTGTCGTCTGCTGCGAGCAAAACACCGCTTCGTGAACCATCGCGATAGACCGTGCAACCTTTACAACCCGATTTCCACGCTTCGATGTAGAGTTGGTTGACGAGCGATTCTTCTGCGTCGTTCGGCAGGTTGATGGTGACGCTGATGGAATGGTCGACCCATTTTTGCACGCGACCCTGCATCGTCACTTTTTCCATCCAATCCACATCGTTGGACGTTGCTTTATAATATGGTGATTTTTCAATCAGTTCGTCCAACTCTTCCGGCGAGTATTTTTTCGCGGTCGGATAGCCGTTGGCTTCCATCCAGTCGACAAATTTGTGATGAAACACGATGTATTCTTCCCAGGCATCGCCTACTTCATCAACAAAATCGACCTTCACAGACGCGTCGTTGGGGTTCACTTTGCGGCGGCGTTTGTAAACCGGCAAAAAAACCGGCTCGATGCCCGACGTGGTTTGCGTCATCAACGAAGTCGTGCCTGTAGGCGCAATCGTCAGACAGGCGATGTTGCGGCGACCATATTTCTGCATATCAGCCACTAATTTCGGGTCGGCTTCGTTCAAACGCGCGATGAATGGATTATTTTTTTCGCGTTTGGCATCGTAAATCTCAAATGCACCGCGTTCACGAGCCAGTTTCACCGACGAACCATAAGCCGCCAACGCCAACGCTTTCTGAACTTCTTCCGCCATATCGGTGGCTTCCGGTGTGCCGTAGCGGATGTTTAACGCTGCCAGCATATCACCTTCGGCAGTGATTCCTACGCCTGTGCGGCGTCCTTGCAAGGTTTTGCGACGGATTTTTTCCCAGAGCAATTCTTCGGCGTGTTTCACTTCGTCCGATTCGGGATCGCTATCTATTTTTGCGATAATGGCGTCAATTTTCTCAATTTCCAAGTCGATGATATCGTCCATAATCCGTTGAGCCAGAGCCACGTGTTCTTTGAACAGTTTGAAATCAAACGTTGCTTTTTCTGTGAACGGATGTTTTACATAGGAATACAAATTGATTGCCAACAAGCGGCAGCTATCGTACGGACACAACGGAATTTCGCCACAGGGGTTTGTAGAAACCGTCTGGAAGCCCAAATCGGCATAGCAATCAGGCAGCGATTCCTTGATAATCGTATCCCAAAACAGGACGCCCGGTTCGGCAGATTTCCACGCATTGTGAATAATTTTGCCCCAGAGTTCGCTTGCATCAATGTCTTGGGTGTAAGTTGGCGTTTTGCTGTCGATGGGATATTGTTGCGTAAACGGATTGCCGTTGACCACCGCCTGCATAAAATCGTCTGTGATTTTGACGGACACATTGGCGCCGGTCACTTTGCCTTCCGACATTTTGGCGTCGATAAACGACTCCGCATCCGGATGTTTCACCGACACGCTCAGCATCAACGCACCGCGGCGACCGTCTTGAGCCACTTCACGGGTAGAATTGGAATAGCGCTCCATAAACGGCACCAAGCCCGTGGAAGTCAGTGCGGAATTTTTCACCGGCGAACCTTTGGGACGGATGTGCGACAGGTCGTGCCCCACGCCACCGCGACGTTTCATCAGTTGCACCTGCTCCTCGTCGATTTTGATAATCGCCCCGTAGGAGTCTGCCAAACCGTCAATACCAATCACAAAACAGTTAGACAACGACCCAATCTGGTGGTTGTTGCCGATACCGGTCATCGGGCTACCCTGCGGCACGATGTATTTGAAACGATCAAACAGGTCAAACAATTCCTGTTCCGACAGCGGATTCGGGTATTTTTTCTCTACGCGCGCAATTTCGCTCGCCAAACGGTGGTGCAAATCGGCCGGTGTTTTTTCAAAAATATCACCAAAGCCGTCTTTCAAAGCGTATTTGTTCACAAATACCTTCGCAGCCAATTCATCGCCGTTAAAATAGTCTAACGAAGCCTGATATGCCTCATCAAATGTGTACTTCTTAATTTTCACAGATTTACTTTTTTCGTATTAAATTCATCGTTGTTTATTCACACGACAAAGGTACGGATATATTTTAAATTGAACAAATTATTTAATAATTATTTTTCATTTTGTTGATAAGTTTTCCAAAAAAATTATTAATAGTCTGATAATCAATCATTTAATTTTAAAACAGCTTGAAAAAGTTTTCCAAAATGTTCACTTACAATAAATTAAGGTTGTCATTTTTGGTAAATTGCTTGAAAAAGCACATGTCCAACATTTTACTTACAATACACAGCCGTAAGGTTCTTTTTTTATTTTTTTTTGCAAAAATTTACTGTTTTTGCTTTGTTATTAAAAAAAATATTCGTACCTTTGCGCCCGGAATGGAGCACATAAAACATAAAATAAGTTTTAGTTAATAGCAGAAAAAAACAAATCAAGTGAGGTAATTCTCACATTCATTAAAGACATAATCTAAGAAAAGCATTAGCTTTTATCTTTCTTCTTGAAAATTTAGCGATTAGTTAAGATCCCGAAAGATGAAGTTTAATGCTCACGTTTGGGCGTGAGCTTACACTTATTTGCGGAATCGGGTTACGCTAAATACCTCAAGGAGCGGATATTTTAAGTATCACGCTTTTTTTTGTGCCTAATTGAAAAATAAATAATAATAAATATATCAATGAAAAAAATCATCTTGTTACTTCTCTGCCTGTGCATTTCCATAGGTACGATGACCGCTCAGACATACAGCGGAGGGGACGGCTCTAAAACCTCGCCCTATTTGATTTCGACCAGAGCCGATATGAAGGCTTTGGCAGGTGCCGTGAACGGCGGAAATTCGTATGCCGGCAAGTTTTTCTTGCTGACGAAAGACTTGAGAGCCATCAATACGTCTGTCGGCAACTTATTAAACTATAGCAAGAACGATACCGATTTTGGCGAAGGTGCATTTAGTGGCATATTCGATGGCGGTGGACACACCATTGAACTCAAAAATACTCAGAATGGGGTGTTTACATACGTATATGGTGCTACTATTCAAAACTTGAATGTAAAAGGAACAGTCTTACCCCTGTTGGAAGAGGAGTTA
Source organism: Candidatus Symbiothrix sp. (assembly GCA_031261285.1). GTDB lineage: Bacteria > Bacteroidota > Bacteroidia > Bacteroidales > Azobacteroidaceae > Azobacteroides. The sequence goes on from JAISKM010000034.1 coordinate 5,447, forward strand.
CCTGCTTTTGGAGGCATCTGCGGCATGGCCGAAACTTCAACAATCATTTATTGTTCTAATACAGCAACCATTTCCGTTACAAATGCTCCTATCTATGGCTTTCTGGGTGGTATTTGTGGGGCAACGATGGGAACTGTAATTTCTAATTGCTACAATTTAGGTGACATTACTGTTACACAGGCTGTTGAAGATACAAGTATCGGTGGTATTGTCGGAATGGCTGTTTTTAACACCTCAATTTTTAATTGCTATAACTTAGCTAATATTACTGCTGATAAAGATCAGAATACAATAGCCGGAGGTATTTTGGGTGCGGGCGAAGGAAAATCAGATCCTGTTGTTGTCAGCAACTGCTTTGCGGCCAATTCATCCCTAACGGCAGGTGTTGTTGACAGAATAACTATTTTTGCAGATGTAATGAGCAACAATTATGCCTTATCCGGTATGACACTTAATGGCGAACCGGTTAGCGGAGAGGATGTGGATGCGAATGGTCTCAATGGAGCTGATGCAACAGCTGACGATTTTAAGTCAGCAGACTGGATTGAAACGAACTTAACATGGAATTTAGATGCTATTTGGGAAATGTCTGCCGCAACTTCAGCGAATAAAGGATTACCGGCTCTCGCTAATGTTCCTAAAACAACTACTTATATCATTTCGGCATCAGCCGGAGCCAATGGCACTATTTCTCCAACCGGCTCTGTAGCAGTACCTCAAGGAGAAAATCTAACTTTAACAATGACGCCGGCAAACGGGTTTGTCATCAGCCAAGTGCTGGTGAATGGCAAAGATCAAACTTTGGCGGTTACGCCTGAGGGAGAATATACCTTTACGAATGTGATGACTAATCAAATCATTTTTGCGACATTTCTCCCTACCTACAGCGGGGGAACCGGTTCCAAAACCGATCCCTATTTGATTTCTTCCAAAGCAGATATGGAGATTTTGGCAGATGTGGTGAATAACGGACAATCAACTTATGCCGGCAAGTTTTTTTTATTGACGACGGATCTTACTGATATAACTACATCCATTGGGTTTTACGATCAAGGGAATGGTGGTAGTGGTGGTTGGGATGATATAGTCACCTCATTTAACGGCGTATTTGACGGTGGCGGACATACCATTGCGGTGAATAACGCGTTAGGAGTATTTGGATACATCCATGGGGGAACAGTTCAAAATTTAGGCGTAACGGGAAGCGTTTCGTTAACTTCTATATCCAATCCAAACAGTATTCACACCGGAGGCATTTGTGCGTATGCCAAGCAAGCAACAGTCAATTACTGTTTTAATACGGCATCAGTCGTTGCCACCGTGTTGACAGAGTACTCTTATGCGTATGCCGGAGGTATTATTGGAGGAAATGATAATAGTTCAATAGCTAATTGTTATAATATTGGTGCTATTCAATCCTATTATGCCGGAGGTATTTGTGGATTGACTTCTGCATCTGCATCTACCTCTGCTTCCATTTCTAATTGCTACAATTTAGGGAACGTTACAGCCTCAGCAGCCAATCCATCTTCATACACTACGTGTGGAGGCATTGTAGGAGACGGTAACATAACCGTTAGCAATTGCTTTGCTGCCAATGCAGCATTGACGGCAAACGGTGGTATGGGTAGAATAACAGGATCGAATACCGGCGATTATACAGACAACTGTTATGCCCTATTTAGCATGACACTTAATGGCGAACCGGTTAGCAGCACGGATGCGAATGGAGAAGATGGAGCTGATGCAACATTGGATGATTTTAAGTCACCGTTTTGGTTTGCAAACAAGTTGCCTGCTTGGGATTTTTCTACTGTTTGGGAAATGTCTGACGCTAATTCCGACACGAAAGGATTACCGGTTTTCAATAATTCATCCAAAACGGTCAGCTATACTATCACGGCTACTGCCGGAGAGCATGGTTCTATTTCTCCGGCCGGTTCTGTAGCAGTGAATCAAGGTGAAGATCTATCTTATACGATTACGCCGGCCGACGGGTTCAAAATCAATCATCTTTATGTGGAAAACGACTACGACGATAAAGCGGCAGAGATTGTGGACAATCACTATACGTTTACGGCTATAGCTACCAACCATACTATTTTTGTGGATTTCAAACTCACTACATCCCCTACATACAGCGGAGGTAATGGTAGTGCAAGCAACCCCTATTTGATTTCCACCAAGGCCGATATGGAGGCGTTGGCAAATGCAGTGAGCGGAGGAACGGATTATTACAAACAGTATTTCTTATTGACAAATGACCTAACCGGCTCCAATGCATTGACTACCTCTGTCGGATTTTATATTGAAAGCTACCATTACAACCTGGATTACCCATTTAGTGGAATATTCGATGGAAATGGAAAGACAATTGAATTGAAGGATGCTCCGAATGGCGTATTTGCGCAAATCTACGAGGCAACTATTCAAGACTTAAAAGTAACAGGAACTATTTCAGTTAGTTCTCCGGCACAAACAAACGACTTTTATGCCGGCGGAGTTGCAGGACTGGCTCAACATGCAAAAATCACCAACTGTTCTAATGCAGCAACCATTACATCTGATTTAGTCACTGGAAATAGTTATCGTGTTGGAGGTATTTGTGGTCAGGCTAATAACACACACCTGTCTTATTGTTCTAATTTAGTGCCAATCGCTGTTTCACTTACTAATTCTATAGGCGGAGGTATTTGTGGTATGACTTATAATTCTACTATTTCTAATTGCTACAATTTAGGCAATATTACGACTACTACTTGGGCTGGAGGTATTTGTGGGCATGCTTCCAGTTCCAATAATGGTAACGATGACCGTTACGTAGAAGCTTTTATTTCGACATGTTATAATTTAGGCAATATTACGGCTACTGCTGAGGCTGGAGGCATTTGTGGGGATATAAACAATCTAACTATTACTAATTGCTTTGCTGCAAATTCAACAATTGATTTTGATATTGATCATGGTAGTGCTAATAGAATCTGTGCTTTCAATCAATGGAACAATGCGACTATCATCGATTGTTATGCTTTAGCAACCATGACGATTAATGGTTCAACGGATAACATTACGGATAATCTTAATGGATTAGATGGAATGGGAGCGACGTTTGCTTCTTTTCAGTTACAACAATGGATTACAGAAAATTTGGGATGGGACTTTACGACTTGGAAAATGTCGGAAAATAGCTCGCCAAATAAAGGATTACCAACTTTCCAGACGACCTGCAATGTGTTAGCCTCAATAGGAAAAGGAGGGGTCATTTCGCCCGAATTTGATAATATTGTGGCGGTTGGAAAAAATATAACGTTCACATTTGCTGCTAATGCCGATTATGAAATTGATAAAGTATTGGTAGATGGCACGAACAATCCTGATGCCATTACAGCCGGAAGTTATACTTTTTCGAATGTAAGCGCTAATCATACCATTCAGGTATTGCTCAATTATCTGCCTACAATTTACGTTACAGTAGGCACCGGTGGTGATGTTTCACCAATCAATGATGTGGTAAATATGAAACAGGGCAGTAATCAAACATTCACATTGACTGCGGCAACCGGTTATGAAATTGATCAGGTGCTGGTAGATGCCATAAATGATCCAACGGCAGTAGCTACCGGAAGCTATACATTCACCAATGTAACGGATGACCATGAATTTGATGTGACGTTCAAAGAAGCTTCAGACCCAGGTCCTGGTCCGGAACCCGGTCCGGATCCAGATCCGGAACCCGGTCCAAATCCAGATCCAATAGATCCAATAGATCCTTGCGTGCCCAACCTTATTGTGCAAGTTTGGGACGATGTGCTGTCGGTAATCAATAATCCGGCAAAAAATGGCGGATATACATTTACATCCTATCAATGGCAGAAAAACGGAGAAGACATGCAGGGCGAAACAGCCGGTAATTTGTATATCACGGATGCCATCAAGGATTATACTACCGAATATTCGGTAGTGGTGACCACTTCAACCGGAGAGTTGCTGCAATCATGCCCCGTGAAACTGAAAGAAGTGACTGCGACGCTCAAAAGCTATCCCAACCCGACTTCAGGGCTAATCACTATTGAAGGTACCGCCATCCAGGCAGGAGATAAAATTGAAGTATACGACGCCATTGGACGGTTGGTACACCGCTCTGTGGCTGAGAACATGCAAACAACCATTGATCTGTCCTCATTAATCAAAGGAACATACATCCTGAAAGTGAATGAAGAACAAGTCAAAGTAATTAAAAATTAAAAATACAGAATAGGCTGAAAGCCTTATAGAACCCAGCCCAGGGCAACGCCCTGGATAATTAAAAATTAAAAAACATGAAAAGAATAATTTCAATAATAAGTTTAGGACTGCTAAGTTGTACCGGATTGCGCGCGCAAGCACAACATACCGGTGAATGGAGTGCGCATGCCGGTTTTGGCATTTCAACATTCGATTTAAGCTCCGGGTTTCTGAAGTCCGAAAAAGGGGAGCTAACACTGGGTGTTGGTGGCAATCTGGGCGTCGACTACAAGTTCTTTTTTACGCCTGATTGGGGAGTCTCTTTAGGATTAGAGGCAGCTTTCTATAATGGTTCGATTCCGACGACCAATATCAACACCGAACAGCAAGTGGCGACACCTCCGGATCTGGAAGATAAATTTTTTCTCCGTACCCTGTACAAGGGGTTTGAAGAATCTCAAACAGCCACTTTGCTGCAAATTCCGTTGATGGTGCATTATGAAATCAACATGAGCACCAACTCAGACGAAGATGAACAGGTGTTTGCTGTCGCCGCAGGGATCAAATACGGCATTCCTCTCTCCGGCTCCTACAAACAGACTATCAAGAGTATAACGACTACAGGCTATTCCGAACACACGAATCAAGTGTATGAAAATATGCCTAATCACGGTTTTGAAACGCTGAATAATGTCCATCAGTCAGGCGATTTAAGTCTGAAAAACAGCGTCATTGTCGCTCTGGAAGCCGGATTGAAATGGAAAGTCAAAGAGCAAGACAACCATCCGCTTTTTACCGGTCTCTATTGGGATATTAATCATGCGATTGGTATCAAAGTGAGCTATTCATTTGGACGGAAAGCCTGGACTAATTAAAAATTGCAACTGCAAAACCGTTGATAAAGAGATAACTATCGCTGTAAAAAATGGTAGTTATCTTTTTATATTGTACAAATTCGTTAAATTTCTTGGTCTATTTGAACAAAAAGTATTATCTTTGCAGTATGAAGGACAGTGTCGTTATTATACCCACGTACAACGAGATGGAGAACATCGAAAAGATGATCCGCAAAGTGATGTCGTTGCACAAGCAGTTTGACATCCTGATTGTCGACGATAATTCGCCGGACGGGACGGCTCAAATCGTCAAAACGTTGCAACCGGAGTTTCCGGATCGCTTGCATTTAGTGGAGCGTGCCGGCAAATTGGGCTTGGGAACGGCTTATATCGAAGGGTTCAAATGGGCGTTGGAGCGTGAATACGAGTATATTTTTGAGATGGATGCCGATTTTTCGCACAATCCCGATGATTTATCGCGACTTTATCATACGTGCAAGGACGACGGTGCCGGTGTCGCCATTGGTTCACGCTATGTGTCAGGTGTGAATGTGGTCAACTGGCCTATTTCGCGCGTACTCCTCTCCTATTTTGCGTCCAAATATGTACAACTCATTTCGGGTTTGAAAATTCACGACACCACCGCAGGTTTTGTCTGCTACCGGCGTGAAGTGCTGGAAACCATCGACTTAGACAACATCCAATTCAAAGGCTACGCGTTTCAAATTGAAATGAAATACACCGCTTTCAAATGCGGATTCACCCTGAAAGAAGTCCCCATCATCTTCATCAATCGCGTGGAAGGTACCTCCAAAATGAGTGGCGGCATCTTTGGCGAAGCCTTTTTGGGCGTGATCCAATTGAAATGGCACAGCCTGTTTCATAAATATCCACAAGCGTCATTGCGGACTTGACCCGCAATCCCAAAAATTACAGTCATGATTTGTATCAAAAATGCCACAATAATCAATGAGGGACAAACCTACAAAGCGTCGGTTTGGATTGACGGCGAACGCATTGCGAAAATATTACCCGTAGGGGCGACCCTTGCGGTCGCCCTTGATGATGGGCGGTCGTTGGGGCAATCGCAAGGGCGACCGCAAGGGTCGCCCCTACGGTCGCCCGTACAGACGATTGACGCCGAAGGATTATTATTATTGCCGGGCGTGATTGACGATCAGGTGCATTTTCGCGAACCGGGATTGACGCACAAGGGCGATATTCACAGCGAATCGCGCGCTGCCATTTCCGGGGGCATCACCTCCTACATGGATATGCCGAACACCGTGCCGCAAACCACTACAATAGAAGCACTTAACGACAAATTTGACCGTGCCGCAAAAGAGTCGATGGCCAATTATTCCTTTTTTATCGGAGCAACCAACGACAATGTGGACGAACTAAAAAAAGCGGGCGCACGCCGGGCAAGTGCCATCAAAGCATTTATGGGATCGTCTACCGGCAATATGTTGGTCGATAATCCAGACAGTTTAGAAAAATTATTCGCATTCGTAGGGGCGACCCTTGCGGTCGCCCATCATCAAGGGCGACCGCAAGGGTCGCCCCAACGATCGCCCCAACCCCCAATTATCGCCGCCCATTGCGAAAGCGAAAGCATTATTCGCACCAATAAAGAAAAATACAGTCGCGAGTTTGGCGAAAATTTGGATAGTTCTTTTCACTCAAAAATTCGCAGTTGCGAGGCATGTTATGCGTCTGCCAGTCAGGCTGTTGCATTGGCAAAGAAACACAATTCACGACTCCATCTTTTTCATTTGTCTACTGCAAAAGAGATGGAACTGTTGGATGCTAAGCCGCTTGTCATTGCGGGCTCGACCCGCAATCCCCTGATAAATAAGCGGATAACAGGCGAAGTGTGCGTACACCACCTCTGGTTCACAGATGCAGACTATGCGCGCTTGGGCAATCGCATCAAGTGGAATCCTGCGATTAAAACATTTGCCGACCGTGCCGCACTCCGTCAAGCATTGATTGACGGCAAAATAGACGTAGTCGCCACCGACCACGCGCCCCACACGTGGGACGAAAAACAAGGCTCGTGCCTCACAGCCGCCTCCGGCGGCCCCATGGTGCAGCATGCACTCACCGTGATGCTCGAACTTCATCGACAAGGCGTGTTCACACGCGAACTCATCGTTGAAAAGATGTGCCACAATCCGGCACAACTCTTCAATTTACACGATCGCGGTTACATCCGTGAGGGCTATTACGCTGATTTAGTGTTGGTTGACCCCAATCAATCGTGGACGGTTACGTCCGACAATCTGTTTTACAAATGCGGCTGGTCGCCTCTCGAAGGCACGACTTTTTCTCACAAAGTGGTTAAAACGTTCGTTAATGGTTCGCTCGTTTATGATAATGGCACATTTGATGAGAATTTCAGAGGGAAAGAACTAAAACACGGGGAGATTGCGGATCAAGTCCGCAATGACGAATGATGATACAAATAAATGATGCAGTCGTTAGTTTGGATGTGCTGGAGCAGTTTTTTTGCTGCGACTTGGCGGCGTGCAAAGGCTGCTGCTGCATTGAGGGCGATGCCGGTGCACCGGTTGAATTTGATGAAATTCCGCAAATAGAAGCCGTGGTGCCGATTGTGTGGGACAAACTTTCGGAGAAAGCCCAACAAGTGATTGAGCACTATGGACCCGTGTACGTGGATTCCTCCGGCGAGTTTGTCACATCCATCGTGGACGGCGAGGACTGCGTATTTACCTGCTACGACGACAATGGCTCTTGTCTGTGCGCCATTGAACAGGCTTTTCGTGCCGGCAAAACCGATTTTTACAAGCCGGTTTCCTGCCATTTATACCCCATTCGCCTCAAAAAATACGACACGTTTACAGCAGTCAACTACCACCGCTGGCCCATTTGCGAAGACGCCATCCCCTGTGGCAAAAAACACGGCATCAAAGTCTATCAATTTCTAAAAGAGCCGCTTATCCGCAAATTTGGTCAAGAATGGTACAACCATTTGTGCACAGTCGCCAAAGAATGGGAAAAATCGCAATTATAACATCAAATAATTCGTAATTCGTAATTTTTAATTCGTAATTGTTTCGTACCTTTGCAGCGTTTTTTTAAACAGGCAAACATGAAAACAGCATTTTCTAAATTAAAAATCGATTTTAAGCCTAAATTAGTTACTTCCCTCAAAAATTATTCGAAGGCTAAGTTTATGTCCGACTTGATGGCGGGCATTATCGTGGGGATTGTTGCTCTGCCGTTGGCAATCGCGTTTGGGATTGCGAGCGGGGTGAGTCCTGAAAAAGGGATTATCACGGCGATTATCGGCGGATTTATCGTGTCTTTTCTCGGTGGCAGTTCGGTGCAAATCGGCGGACCGACGGGCGCGTTTATCGTGATTGTTTACGGCATTATTGCACAGTTTGGCTACGCCGGATTGGCTGTGGCGACGGTTTTAGCGGGCGTGATGCTGATTGGGATGGGACTGTTGCGTTTCGGGACGGTCATCAAATTTATGCCCTATCCGATTATTGTGGGTTTCACGAGCGGGATTGCGCTGACGATATTTTCCACGCAGATGAAAGACTTTTTTGGGCTGACGATGACGAGTGTGCCTGCCGATTTTATTGCCAAATGGGGAGCCTATGCTGCGGATTTCAATACCATTAATATACCGTCGATGGTGGTCGGCGTGTTGAGTGTGGCGATTATTATTTTGTCGCCTAAATTTGTCAAGAAAATTCCCGGTTCGCTGATTGCAATCATCGTTATGACGCTTGTGGTGTATTATTTGAAATATTATTTCAACATAACGAGCATCGAAACGATTGGTGATCATTTTGAAATCAATGCTACCCTACCCGCTCCGGATGCTATTTCAATCAATATGGAACTCATCACGTTGCTGTTGCCGGCTGCATTCACGATTGCCATGCTGGGCGCGATTGAATCGCTGCTTTCGGCAACGGTGGCGGACGGCGTCACGGGCGATAATCAAAATTCCAATACAGAGTTGATTGCGCAAGGGGCAGCCAATCTGGTAGTTCCGTTGTTTGGTGGGATTCCGGTTACAGGAGCCATTGCGCGCACGATGACGAATATCAACAATGGCGGACGCACGCCTGTTGCGGGGATTATTCACGCGGTGGTATTACTGCTGATTTTGCTGTTTCTCGGACCGTTGACGAAGCATATTCCGATGGCTTGTTTGGCGGGCGTGTTGATTGTGGTTGCCTACAACATGAGCGAATGGCGCGTGTTTTTGTCGCTGTGCAAAAATTCCTGGTCGGACGTGCTTGTGCTTTTGCTGACGTTTTTCTTGACCGTGCTGTTTGATTTGACGATTGCGATTGAGGTTGGGTTGTTGCTGGCATTGGTGCTGTTGGTGAAACGCGTGTCGGAAACGTCGAGCATTGCCGTCATCAAAGATGAACTGAACATGGAACTGGACGAAGAAAAAACCGCCGACCAGGAAACGCTCACGATTCCGAAAGGCGTAGAAATTTACGAAATTGACGGGCCATTTTTCTTTGGCATAGCCAATAAATTTGACGAGAGCATGCGTGAAATCAATGCCGACAGACCCAAGGTGCGTATTATCCGCATGCGAAAAGTGCCGTTTATGGATTCGACCGGATTGCACAACTTGGAAAGTTTGTATCGCCTGTCCACACAAAATAAAATTCAGCTGGTGCTGTCCGGCGTCAACGAAAACATCCGCACAATGCTCGAAAAATCAGGCTTCGCCGACAAAATCGGACACGACAACATCTGTAGCCACATCAGTGAAGCACTCGCAAAAGCGGAAATAATGGTTAATGATTAATGATTAATGGTTAATGGTTAATGATTAATGGTTAATTAGATGGAACGTCATTCACAATTAACCATTAACCATTAACCATTAACCATTATCTCAGGATATTGATGTCTTTCGAGAGTTGGTAGATTTTGCCATCGGCCCCTTCGGCTTCCACAATGATGAAATAGACGCCTGTGGGGACGTATTTGCCTTCAAATTTGCCGTCCCAACCTTTGGAGGGGTCTCGCCACGTGAACAGAAGTTTGCCCCAGCGGTTGAAAATGGAGGCTTTGAAACTGACAATGGATTTATAACTCACGCGATATATGTCATTGGAACCAATGGATGTGCCCGGACTGAATGCGTTAGGTAATTTTAACAGTGATTCTGTGATTTGGATGTCAAACGAGAGATCGCTACAAAAGAACGGGTCAGTTGCCTGCGGAATGACTTCCAACTTTGCTCGAAACAAGCCCGATTCTTGAAATGTATAGGTGACGGATTGGGCGGGATAGCGTAAAATTGGAATCGAATCCTTGCTAATGGGGTCAATTTTGATAATTTCCCAAACATACAGAGCCGTCGTCAAGTCATTGATGGCATCAAAACGAATTTCGACAGGTGCCTCATAGTCATTCAAACTATACTCATCCAACGTATCCCTGTCAACGACGACCTGCGAGCCGGTAACATACGCTTTCACCGTCACAGGGCACTGCGCAGCGGCGAAACCAAACGAAAACAGAAATAGCATCAAAAATAACATCTTTTTCATGCCACAAAGTTAGCAAATATTTTTGTTAAATTATTGGGTTGTTTCAAAACAATTTGCCGGTTTGGGATTTGGTCGCTTTATTATTCTTAAATCCATTGAGAAAATGTATGCTGATACTCCTCAGCAAGCAGGTTGTCTTTTCATCACGGTGGATGCATGTAATTTGGTAAAAAAATCTCATTTTTTTTGCTAATTCAAAAATAATGTTTACCTTTGCGGTAAGTTTAATAATAAAAAAAATAAAAAATATAGGCGTATGATATAAAATTAAGGTGTTAATACATACATTTTAATAAAAAGGAAATATTCTGGTTATAGAAATCTCAACAGTTTCAATGCTACCACGAATAAAAGGGAGACCTCGTGTTATAAAGCGCGGGCAAATTCTGTTTATTTAGTAGCATGGGTAGTTGAGAACCTCTATAACAAATAAATTAGAGTTTGTCCGCCCTCCTTTTTATGTATGTATGCGAATGAAAAGGGCAAACAATTTTAATTAGAATTATTAATTTTAATTGTATAAGAAAATGAAAAAAAGAATTTTGTTTAGAGAATTGCGGATCAAATCCGCAATGACAGTTGCGTTAGCGATTGCCTGTGTTCTGGTAACCGGTAACTGTTCACCGGTAACTGCCCAGGTGGCAATTGGTGGCGATGGCACCGTCACGCCGGGTGCGTTGTTAGATTTATCGCAAGCCACTGATGCCGGCGGCTTGTTGTTACCCCAAATTGTAAGTGCCGACACGGCCACTGCCGTATTGAAAAAGCCGGGCATGCTTGTTTACAACAAAACGGATGGAACAGTTTACACTTACAATGGCACTGCCTGGAGTGCCGGCGGCGGCTCGGGAGGCTCCGGCGGTGGCGGAGGCGGTGAGCCTGACCCTACACCGTCACCCACTTCATGCAGTGGTTCGGTCATGGGCGTTTCCGGTACTCTTTATCCGATTGGAAGTTATCCTTATGCCCAAAATGACTTGAAAAACTTGTGTTGGACCCTTTCCAACCTTCAAGAGGCTGAACCGTCCTCAACGTCTTATACTGGTGAGAGTGAGAATCGTGGATATTATTACAAGAGGGCGTTGGCTGCCTATGGTAGTTTCGATATATGCAAGGAACAAATTGGTAGTAGTTGGCGCGTACCCACCGTGGCCGAATGGACTTTGCTGAGAGACGGTCTTGCGGATCTAATAATTGAAGAGCTTGAACATTGGATTAAGGCGCCATTCGGTCTTGCTGGTTATTATGCCAATGACGCTTTCTGTGGACAAAAAGCTGAGTATCGTGACTGGGATGTTCGGGGCATATGGCGCAGCTCTCAAATGGATTATTATTTCGAAGTTACGGCGGATGCCGTACCGAACATAGTATATATGACTGATATTAATCACTGTACTCCATGTGGTCAAACGTGTACGCCCCATTTTAGAGAGTACTGGAGTCCCGTGCGCTGTGTGAGGGATTTGTGAGTTTATCCCAGAAAAATAAATCTTTATGATTGTGATTTTTTTCATTTTTTCAGAAAATAGTTGGTAGATTCTAAAAAAATGATTAATTTCGCATCAATTTTAAACAGACATGGCGTTGTTTGTTTTTAAAGGAAATTTTGGTTAAACGATAAGCGTTTAAAATATTACTTTGTTCAGAAAATCTGCAATTTTCAATTCAATCCAAAGTAGTAGACAACAAATGCTTGCGTTCTTCGTTTGTATACAATAAAATTAGATACAACCAGGGGCGCAGGGCTGTTGTTTATTTGGATTGTGGGTGTTTGCAGATACCTCTGAACAGATAAATTAACAGTTCCTGCGCCCTTTTTATGTTTAAATTTGCCGCCCGAAAGGAACACGGGAGGCAAAAAAAATGGTTACTACCAGCCCCCCCAACCCCCCTCAAGGGGGAGATGGTGGCATACTTACGGCATGCAGGAATGGTCGACGAGCATTGGTTTCTACCGAGCTACCATTCCTAAAGGAATGCAGGGAACAAACAAAATAAATTTATAAAATTACAAACAAATGAAAAACAATAATTACAAAAGAATACGGATGGGATTGCGGGTCAAGCCCGCAATGACACTGTTCGCGATAATCTGCTTGTTGGTAACTGGTAACTGTTCACTGGTAACTGCCCAGGTTTCAATTGGTAGTGCAAC